>JANQST010000361.1 GCA_028279155.1 Cyclobacteriaceae bacterium | reverse complement strand
ACGATGGAAGAAGAAAGAAAAGAAGACAAGACGAACTATTTCGATTTCACGGAAGTCTTAACCTATTTCTTTAGGAAAAAGGATCCTAATCGACCAAAGAGCTTCAATCTCAAGGCGATGCACACGATCAACAAGATTTCAATTCTTATGTTTTTAATGGCAGTGATCGTGATGATCGTACGTGCCATAACTCGAGCATAAGTAGTTAAATTTGTGATCAACCTAATTGCCGTATAATGAAGAATTTTCTCGCCAGTATTTTTCTTGCTATAAGTCTCATTGCTTTTTCACAAGATGAAGAATCAATAGGGACGGACCGACCAACCCAGTCGGCAGGAGCAACAGTGGTAGCTCCGGGAGATTATTTACTTGAAGTGGGGTTTGTAAATGAAAAATTTTCGGAAGGAATTACAAATTCTACCTTCGTAAATGCGCTTCTTAGAATTGGAATTATCGAGCGATTTGAATTTCGGGTGACCCAAAATTATGTTGGCACAAAAGTATCGGGCGATCGAACCTCTGGTTTGAGTCCATTGACATTAGGTACTAAGGTCCATTTGCTCGATGAACATGAGTGGAAACCGCAAATGAGCGTTTTAGCTCAAGTAACATTAGAAACGGGTGACAAAAATTTTAGTCCGGATTCACCGGTAACCGAAATTAGATTCAACTTTCAAAACACAATTTCCGATCAGTTTGCCATTGGCTACAACCTGGGCTTTGCTGACACCGATTACAATGAATTCTTGTATTCCTTGGTTTTTGGTATTTCTGTAGGAGAAGGATTGACTCTCTTTGCGGAACCATATGCTTTCTTTGGTGATGATCCAGACCATCGATTCAACGCAGGACTTGTATATCTAGCTAATCCCAAAACTCAATTTGATGTGTCGTTTGGAGTAGGCATGTCAGATATTTCTCCCGATTCTTTTGTGGGCTTTGGGGCTGCTTTTGGATTCTAGAAATAGGATGAGATTCCGAATTGGATACCACCGATTTTTGCTGGTGGATTACCCAAGATATCTTGCTGTTGCATTACCCTGTAATTGAAGCGAATCACGGTCTGTGCCGTAGGTCTAAAGCTGAAAGAAGGAGTGATGGCCCAAAGATCATCTGAGATGTTGCCCCCTGTTTCATTAAAGGTTCCAACATTCCAGTCTACATATTCAAGGCGACAAGATAGATTCAAAACTGCGTTTTCAAAGTCAAGAATATTCCCCTTTTTCAAAGGTTGTACAATATCGATGAATCCACCCTTTTGTTTGTCTCCAAATTGTTGGCTAAATGTTTCAGGAACATCAACTGAGACCCATGCCCACTCTCCAACAATGTAGGTATTAGTCCAGGGCAATGTGCTGTTGAAATCCAGTGCAATGACATCAAGCCTTCTTTTTTTATCCAGGATAATTCCGTCTTCTTCATGGGTGTTGTAAATGCCACCCATATATGAAAATCCGATCTCTCCAATATTTGAATTCCGAATGGCTAGTTTACCAGTGAATAGCGGTTCTCCATTGCTACTTTCTTCAAAACGTTCGGCGTTAGACTTGGAAGCAGGAAGGAAGGTTCGATTCTCGGAATTATTGATGATTGAATCATCAAAACCATTGGTGAGATACACCTCATATCCATAGGCCCAATCCTTATTAAATTGTTTACCGTAAAGGCCAAAGCCAACATTGCTCCAGGTGGCTGGTAGCATTTCAGTCATTGCAATAGGTCGATCGACGAATTCCCATTTCGGTCCATCGTGGTTTTGGTTGAATGCGCCAATTGGACTCATGACAACCCCACCTCGAAGGTTGAGCATTGGATGAAAATTGAAATCAACAGCTGCAAATTCTATAACTATTTCTTTACCGCCTTCTTCCAATTCTATTTCAGAAAGGAATTTGATTTTTCTATGTATGGATGATGCAACAAAAAGGGTCATCCTGGGTATTCGAAATGTTCCTTCGTTGATCCCATCTTCTCCAATAAATTGGTAATCTGCTTCAATGTATCCGCCAACTGAGACCGGTAATTTCCCAACCTGAAGAAAAGGACGATTGTAAACGGCATCCATATTTAATCCCTTAGAAAGAATCGTATCTGTTGGGGTTTGTTTCAGAAGGGTACTATCTATTTGCGCAGAGCATATAGCGCTTAGGAAAACGAATAAGATCAGAAAGATATTTTTCATGATAGATCTATTCTTAGAGTGTTTTCATTCGATGTAATAGGAAATAATCTAAGGTTTTCATCTGCAGGTCCATTTTGTACATCTCCATTCTTAGTGAATTCACTACCATGAGCAGGACATTGCAATCGATCACCAAAAACCTGCAATTCTGTTCCCTGATGTGTGCATCTCATGTACAAAGCCTGGTAGGTTTCATCTTCGTTTCTGAATACACTAATCGGGTACTGTAACTTCTCGTTTTGGACTACGACATATTTTCGAAATCCCTGGCTTTCGTTAGGAAGTTGGAATTCACTTAATGGTAATTCGAGAAACGTATCCCGGATTGGTGCATTAACATATTGAACTCCTGCGCAGCTTTCCAAGAAAGATGCTCCGGCTATAAGTCCTAGGCAACTAACTCCGCAGGTTTTGATGAAATGATTTCTGTCCATTTTTTTCATAATGATTCCAGAAATTTTATTAGGTCTTGTTTGTCAGAATCGGCTAGCTGCTGGTAAAGATTTCGACTATTTTCCGCTTCGCCACCGTGCATCAGAATAGCTTCTTCAATGCTTCTGGCTCTTCCATCATGCATCAGGAAAAATTGTCCGCCTTGTGAATCTGGTGAAAGCCCCAATCCCCATAGTGCCGGCGTTTTCCATTCGAACGTCTCCGCACCACCTTCTGTCACACCATCATCGAGATCGGGTCCCATATCGTGCAGCAATAAGTCAGTATAAGGATAAAATGTCCGATTTGATAAAGCTGCAATATCAGAAGTTGAGGTTGTCCATTCAGGTGTATGGCATAACCCACATTCAATCGAATTAAATACAGTGTTTCCATTGATGATCTGGGCGTCATCCGGATTTCGTTGAATCGGAGCCTTCAGAGTCCTTAAATAAAAGACCACCTCATTAATCGTCTGATCAGAAACTTCCGGATCAGTTGTCAATCCCGATGAAGTGTCGAGTGGTTCAAACGTGGAGGTAACACCCATGTCCTGGTTGTAAGCGTTTACAGTTTGCTGCAACAAGTCAATTGCTGCTGCCTTTTTTCCAAATCGACCAATGTACTGTCCTGCAACTGGTTGATGCAGGGGTAGCGGAACAAAATATGAAGGAGGAGTGATGTAATTCGGGACGCCCGAAATCCCGTTTCCATCAAGATCAGCTGGGTCTGCATTTGTGAGTATCTGTGCGTCCGTCAGAGCAGCCAGCAACCCCAAACCAGTAACGGCAGGGGGTGTAAGCTGCATAGAAGGATTTCCAGCTGGTATAATTTCTGGTTCAAACCCGGGTATTGCTCTGTTTTGCAATTGTGGACCTCCTATGGAAAGATCTGGTGCAGTGTTAGGAATTGTTTGACCAAACCTCGTGAGCGTGGTAAATGGATGACCTTTTCCATCGCCGGCGTGGCAACTTCCACATGAGGTAGCAACAAATAGCGGTCCCAGCCCTGTTCCAGCTGAAAAAACTTCGTCATTAAAAGCAATATCGCCCGCTAAGAAAAGTCCGTTTTCAGCATCTGTAAGACCTTCCATTGGACCATCAAGCAATTCATTTTCTTCTGGCGCCGAAGGTGTAAGGTCTTCGCACGAGAACAGAAGAAGGATACCAATTAAAAAGAAAACCCGAATCATAGTTCAAAATAAGAGGATTCAAATTTATTAATATAATTAATCAAAACAAATTTTTAGAGTAGTCTAAAAATGGCATAATTATGAAAGAGGAGATATATTCGACATTTTGGAAGGAAAAGCAGCAGATTGTCTAGCGAAAAAACACACTATTCATCCCGAATTGGAGCGATTTTAACAATGGCCGGAGTTGCCATAGGCCTAGGCAATGTTTGGCGATTTCCATACATGATGGGTAGCTATGGTGGGACCGCATTCTTGTTGATTTACCTGGTATTTACCCTGCTTTTTGCTTTTCCAGCCTTAATCACTGAAATGTCGTTGGGAAAAATGAATGGAAGAGGAACGGTTTCTTCATTTAGCTCACTTTTTGGAAATGGATTTGGTAAGGTGATTGGGTATTTGTTGATCTGTGTTGTAACCATCGCCGGTTCGTATTATGCTGTTGTCGTTGCTAATGTTTGGTTTAGTGCGTTTTTTTCAATTACTACTGGCTTCTCAGAAACCTCTAATAATTCCTATAATCAACTATTAAGTAATGGTGGAATTCAGTATTTGTTTACTGCGATTCTCGTAGTTGTAGCATTGTCTGTTTCTTATTTAGGATTAAAAAATGGTATTGAACGGATTTCTAAAGTCATCATACCATTTTTTGTTTTAGCGATCATATATATGATCATTTATTCTTGGACATTACCAGATGTCATTTCAAAAGTCAGTCAATTTTTAACTCCGGATTTTAATGCGGTAGGTTCAACGGAAATTTTTGCAGCACTTGGTCAGGCATTTTTCTCAGTTGGTTTAGGTGGCACTTTTGTGGTTGTCTATTCAATTTATATCTCTAATGACAAGCAGATACCTAGAATTGCAGCTTTCACATGTCTTGGAGATCTCGGCTCGTCTGTACTTGTAAGTCTTTTTTTGATTCCATCCATTTTAGTGTTTGGACTACAAATGGATGCCGGGCCTTCATTAATTTTCAACACACTTCCTGAATTATTCTCCATCTTACCAGGTGGCCAATTGATTGGACCAATGTTTTTAGTAGCACTGGGTTTGGTAGCGCTATTATCTTTAATTGCAGCATTTCAGGTACCTTTAATCAGCCTGGAATTCAAGTCACTTCCAAGATCCAGCGTATTCATCGGTTTTGGAATTCTGCAATTAGTTCTAGCCTTTCCGAGTGCATTTTATCCTCAAATCATTGGTGTCCTTGATATGATATTTGGATCAGGCATGCAGGTCTTAGGTAGCATGCTAGCTGTTGGTGGCGTATGGTGGGGAGTGAAAAGGAAGATATTTCAGGAAATACTCTTTGGATCAAGTTCCGGTGGCTTTTCTAAAACTGCACTTTTCTGGTTTCGCTGGGCCATACCGGGCACGTTACTAGCGGTTTTGATAGGATATGTGTACGAAAATATTGCTTGACATTTTGATTACTTTTATCATAAATATCAAACAGAAATGACAGTCAAGAAAGAAGATGGAATAAAGGCTGTAAACCAGGAGTTCAAACGTTTCGAAGGAGTTAACAAAGATCAGGAATACCGGTTGGTTGAAAATGAAAATGATGACCAATTTGATGAGGACTTTAAGATTCGTACGTGTGATATGAGCACTTTTTTGAATGGCGGAGAAGAAGGAAAAGCTGCCTTCGCACAGGAACTTGGTACAGCATTGGAAGAGATTGGATTTGCGGTTCTTTCAGGACATGGCGTGGACACGAGCTTGTATGACATGGCAGAAAAGACGGTAGCGGAAGTCTTTGAACAAACCACACTAGATGAGCGAATGGTTTTCGAAGCGCAACGACATGGATCGGTCAATCAAGGATATTTTCCAGTAAAAGAAACTACCATTATTCACCCGGACCTGGTCGAAGGATGGGTGTTCTGCCGCCGGGCATTTGATTTAGATGGGAAGCAAGATTTTCGGGCTGAGGATTTTTGGCCAGATGCGAAATATGAACAAGCATTCAGACCAGTAGTTCGAGCACATGAGAACTTGATTCTTCCGATCATGCAAAGCATACTTCGCTACTTGAAATGCGATCCGTATTTGTATGATGAAAAGTTAAGTGGCACCAATTTCGGTTTTCGCCTTAACTATTATCCAGCGATTAGCAAAGAGGATGACCAATCGGGTGCTGGTCGTATGTTGGGTCATGAAGATGTTGACTTGTTCACGATTCTTCCCGCTCAGAGTGTCGACGGCCTCCAGGTTTTCAATAGAGCCAATGGAAAATGGATTCGATTAGATCCGGAACCTGGTACCATTATTTTGAATACGGGTGATTATATGCAACGTATCACGAACGATCGATTACCATCTACGACACATAGAGTCAGCAAACCCAAAGTCGCGAGTTATGATAAACCTCGAATAACGATACCAATGGCAGTGTATGTCTGGGAAGAAGAGATGTTAGAGGTACTACCCGGTTTGGAGCCACCTAAGTATGAACCTATTTCCGCGATTAAGTTTCATACCGGGATTACAAGCAAATATTATGGAGATGAATATGCTGTTGATAAGTGATACTTCTGTTTATTTAAACAACTAATTCTAATCGATGACTTTGGTAATCCTGGCCGCTGGGTCTGGTAGTAGATACGGTGGATTAAAACAGTTTGATGGTGTCGGTCCGGGTGGGGAATACCTCATGGATTACAATATGTTCGATGCAATCGAGGCTGGTTTTTCAAAGATTGTTGTCATCACTAAGCCCGAGCTGATCGAGGAAACCACCAATTACCTTGAAACTCATTTGCCATCAAACGTGGAATTCGAATGCCTGGGTCAAAGTGTGAAAGATCTACCTAAAGGAATTCAATCCATAGATGAACGACAGAAACCCTGGGGTACAGCTCACGCCATTTGGTGCGTTCGGGATAGTTTGTCAGGCAAGTTCGTAACGATCAATGCCGACGATCTCTATGGAAAAAATGCATTTAAGGTTGCATTTGAGGCTGATACATCCGCTTTTGGTTCTGTTGCTTATTCTTTGAAGAATACACTATCTGCAAATGGTACTGTTTCCCGCGGTGTTTGTCAACATGAAAATGACCACTTAAGGGAAGTAGTCGAGTATATCAAAATTTACTTTGATGGTGAGCGATATGTTGATCAGTCATCAGGTCAGGTATTTGATGGTTCCGAGCTTGTTTCTATGAACATGTGGATCCTTGATTCGACCATCTTTCCACATATTGAACAGCATTTCAAGGAATTTTTGAATGTACCTGGAAATCATGAAAAAGGAGAAATCTTGCTGCCAACAATCATCCAGGAGATGATAGAGGACGGTAAGGAGGTGAAAGTGTATGATAGTCAATCCCAATGGCTGGGACTTACCTATACGGAAGACAGAGAAGAGGTGAGGAAGAAGTTAAGAAACTATGTTGAAGAGGATATATATCCATCTCCGTTATGGAAATAGCTATCCAATCCATACTTGAAAAATTTGGAATTGTAGGTAATATAAAATTTGAAGAATTCGACTCAGGACTGATTAACCGAAGTTTCCATGTGATAGAAAAAGGCAATCAAGAATATGTGCTTCAACGAATCAACAAAGAAGTCTTTGCAGAGAGCGAAAAGTTAATGCTCAATATTTTGATTGCGCATGATGAGTTAAGAAAGCATCCGAACTATCGGGTCCCGGAAATCTTATTTGCCAAGGAGGGAAAATCAATCCATACTGATGCTGAGGGGTATGGATGGCGTTTAATGGAGTACATCCCAAATAGTGTTACGTATAACAGTACGGATAGTAAAGAAGTGGCATTCGAAGTAGGCAAGATTCTGGGGAAATTCCATATAGGAACTTCCGAATGCGACCTGGACAGAATGCACTTTACAATCGCCGATTTTCACAATCTAAATTTTAGGGTTGAATGGTTTCTTCAGTCTTTACAAAAAGCGGATCAGACAAGATTGACCAATGCGTTTGATTGTATCCAGGATGTTGAGGAGATGATCGATCACTTCCGAATGATGGATGATTTTCAATTGCCACTAAGAGTAACCCACAACGATACCAAATTGAACAATATATTGTTTGACAAGAGCACCAAGAAAGCACTTTGCCTGATCGATTTGGACACAGTAATGCCCGGATATCTAATGCATGATTTTGGTGATGCTGTACGGACGTTGTGCAACCCTGTGGAAGAAGGAGATGCGAATGACCTGGATGATGTTGCTTTTAATTTCACACTTTTCGAAGCATTCCTTGAAGGATATGTTTCAGAAGCGGGTCAATTGCTGACAGAAGAAGAGTGGAAATCCCTACCTATTTCACTCGAGTACATGTCATTCATAATGGCTGTCCGATTCTTAACGGATTATTTGTTTGAAGACAAATACTACAAGATTGATTTTCCGGATCAAAACCTGATTAGATGCCAAAATCAATTGAGATATCTTGAGGAAATTCAAAAAAGAAGCTCAGATATTGAACGAACCATTGCGCTGGCTAAGCAAGCGATCGCATAATTTCCAATGATCTTTCTTTTTTCCATGTCCCTCCGGTAAAATCCGGAAACTCTACTGTTTGACTGTTGTTAGCAACAGAAACCTCAGACAGAGGTGTGATAGCACTCCAGGTGATGCCATCATAAATGGTTTGATCGAGAGGTACACCGTTATTTAGACAGCTGATCAATCGGTAGATCATGACAAAATCCATTCCACCATGACCCTGCTTGTAGTTTTCACTGATTGTCTTGAGTTTCTTGATGAGTGGATGGGTGTACTTTTCCTTGTATTCACCATAGGCCTCATCACTTAACCATTGATGACCCCAGTACTTTAACTCTTCCGGGTTATCAATATAAAGTCTGCTGGGATAGCCTTCATGCACAGCTCCTGTTCCTAGGACCTTGTTGATCCTGGAATAGGGGCTTCCTGAATGCACATCAAATTGGAGCATTACGGTTTTCCCTTTCGCCGTTTTCATCATGGTGGTATTCATGTCACCACACGTGATGTCTGTAATCGATGAATCGGCTCGTTTGGCAGCATCGCTTAGGCTTTTCTCCCTGGAACTCATGGATGTAAGCACTGAGTAATAATCCCCGTGACCAATGTTCAGGTAATTGCTAATAGGTCCTATGCCATGTGTGGTGTAGAAATTTCCATCCCGGTTACGATGATGCTGAATTCGCCATTGACCTTGGTAGTAATCCTCACTTAGCATGTGCTTTCGTAAGTCATGAATATATGCACCCTCTGCATGTGTCAAATCGCCAAATATTCCTTCCTGGATCATATTGAGTACGAAAAGCTCCTCATCGTTGTAGCAGCAATTTTCAATCATCATGCAGTGGCGCTTGGTTTCCTCGGCTGTTTGAATGAGCTTGTAGCAATCCTCCAACGTATATGCGATAGGAACTTCAGAAGCAACATGTTTCCCTTGTTCCATTCCATAAATCGCCATTGGAGTATGCCATCGCCAGGGAGTTGCGATTAGGAGTAGATCTACATCATCCCTTCGTGCTAGCTTTTTCCACTCATTTTCATCTTTAGTGTAGAGGGTCGGTTTCTTCTTTTGAACACTTTTGAGATCGTCCCATACTTTTTCAACATTGTTATCAATTAGGTCTGAGAGGCCAACAATTTCTGCTTTGTCATTTTCAATGAGCCAGTGTAACATTTGGGTTAGGACCTTTCCACGATTACCCAGACCGATCATACCAACTCGTACCTTTTTTATCGGTTCCACAGA
>JANQST010000320.1 GCA_028279155.1 Cyclobacteriaceae bacterium | reverse complement strand
AGCCGTGGTCTTCTTCGCTGCTGGTTTTTTGGCTGCAGCCTTTGGTTTTTCTTCTGCTGCTTTTGCTTTTGACTTTACTTCTTTTTCTGTCTCTGGCGCTTCTTCTTTCTTTGCCATAATTTTCAGTGACTCTTCAATACACCCGAAGCTTAGAGTCAACCACTTCAGGCATTTTGTTAAACATCATTTAACCGCCCTTTTTTGAACGGAGCGCAAAGTTATGAAAAATGATCTTAAATTGTACGTCAAATTGAATCTTAACCTTACTTCTATTTCAATGAAAAATTTGCTAACAATTCTTGTCCTTTCCGTATTCGTATTCGCTTGTTCAGGACCAACTACAGAATCAGCCATATCCGCAGACTATATTATTTCTGGTGGACCAATCTATACTGTGAGTGAGTCAGGCACCGTAGAAGCTGTTGCAGTGAAAGCTGATACGATACTATTCGTAGGTGGTAAGTCAGATGCAATGGCGTATGCATCAGATGCTACGAAGGTTATTGATTTGCAGGGAAAAACGCTCATTCCGGGATTGATTGAAGGACATGCGCATATTATGGGTGTTGGCTACAACTTATTAAATGTAGATCTAAGAGAAGCCAAAAGCTACAACGAAGTAGTTGCAATGGTTGAGGAACGAGCTAAGAATACGCCTAAGGGGCAATGGATCCTGGGAAGAGGATGGCATCAAGATAAGTGGGATGAGCAACCGGAAAGTATGATGAAAGGGTTTCCAACGCACGATCTATTGAGCGAGCGAGTGCCTGATCATCCAGTTTGGTTAAGACATGCAAGTGGACATGCAGCACTAGGTAATGCAAAGGCAATGGAATTGGCAGCAATTGATGGGAACAGCCCCCAACCCGATGGAGGAGAGATTTTCATGGGACTCAATAATCAACCAACAGGGCTATTCAATGAAACCGCGCAAGGTCTGATTGGTTCTGTGATTCCGGAAAGCACAGTCGACAGTGATAGACAAGCGCTAAAACTTGCACTTCAGGAATGTTTTAAGAATGGAATTGTCGGTTTTCATAATGCAGGGTCTGGAGGAAAGAACATTGAGCTATTTAAGGAGTTTGCGGAAAAAGATGAGCTAGATCTTCGTCTTTATGTAATGCTTAATGGACGTGACGGTGAATTGTTGGATGAATATTTTACCAAAGGGATCGAAAAGAACTTGTACAATGGTCAATTGACAGTTAGGGCCGTAAAACTATATGCTGATGGAGCACTTGGCTCAAGGGGAGCATGGCTGCTTGAAGAGTATGAAGACGCACCTGGCGTTCATGGACACAACGTAATGCCGATGGAGGATATTGAAGATGTTACAGCTCGTGCCTACAAGGCAGGATTCCAGGTTTGCATCCATGCGATCGGTGATCGCGCAAATCGGGAAGTGTTGGATATTTATGAACGGACGTTCAAACTATATCCTGAAGACGCTCCTAAAGACCCTAGATTCAGAATTGAGCATGCGCAACATTTTCATCCTGATGATATTCCAAGATTTAGTGAAATGGGCGTTATCCCGGCAATGCAAGCGATCCATATGTCTTCCGATCGTCCATGGGCCATTGATCGACTAGGTAAAGAACGAATCGAATGGGGAGCTTACATGTGGCAAGATTTGCTACAGTCGGGTGCTAAAATCGTCAATGGAACTGACGCACCTGTAGAACCGATCAACCCATTTCCGAGTTTTTATGCATCTGTTAGCCGAAGGACTCTCAAAGGAACACCTGAAGGTGGTTATGAAGCTTCACAAAAAATGACACGTGAGCAAGCCCTTCGATCATATACACTAGATGCAGCTTACGGAGCATTTCTAGAGAATGAAACAGGGAGTATTGAGGTAGGAAAATGGGCCGATCTTGTAATTCTTGATCAGGACATTATGACCATTGATGAGGATGCCATTTTGGGCACCAGCGTGCTCTGGACGATGATTGGAGGAGAAATTGTTTACGAAAAAATGTAATGCTTACCTTTTGTCTACCTAGAATTCACAACTAGGAAACATCTGATGCGTGTCAGCATTCAGTTTTAAACAGAATCACGACATGCAGTACGATTTTTTATTAACCTGTGAAGACGGAAAGAAGATTTCCGCCACGCATTTTGGTTATGATGGTTCACCACTAGTCATCGTATCCTCGGCCGTTGGAACAGACAGAGGCTATTATAGCAAGTTTGCCAACTACCTGGTCGAACAGAATTTTCAGGTAGTCACCTTTGACTACAGAGGTATTGGAGAATCCAAAGCCAAAAAAGATGACAAATCCACTTGCCTGAGTAATTGGGGAGTCCAGGACTTGACCGCCGTAATCAATTGGGCAAAAACCAAAGCCCAGGCAGAAAGCATCCTACTGGTTGGACATAGCATTGCTGGACAAATTTTTCCCTTGGCGAAAAACAAAGAGTTGGTTAACGCGGCATATTTTGTAGCCAGCCAAACTGCTTCCAGTAGTTATTGGTCCGGAACTCAGAAACTATCAGTCAAACTTTTTTGGAACTTGATGTTGCCAACTACAACGACTTTAACCGGGAGTCTTCCAGCCTGGACGTATGGTGGAAAGCAGCCTCTACCTAAATACATCGCCAAAGAATGGGCACAGTGGGGTAGACATAAGAACGGATCTCTCCAGGATTGCCAGGTCAGGGCTAAGCAATTCAAAGAAATCAATATCCCACTTCGATTTATTAGCATTTCAGATGATAAAATGCTGGCGCCTAAGCCGGCTGTTGAAAGACTGGTTGATCAATATGGTGGATCTCGTAAGGAACACCAACATTGGTACCCGGATGAATTTGGAAAAAAGTCGATCGGACATTTTGGCTTTTTTAGGTCTGTGAATTCAGAGTTGTGGGAAGATGTTGGCCTGTGGCTAGACAGACATATTTAATTAATTAGTGTACTGTTATTTTCTTTGCTGAAACAGGCAAGCTTTGATAGTACAAAAGAACGTCTCTCTAAAACCATACAATACCTTCGGACTGGACGTAAATGCAGGATTTCTAGCAATAGTCGATTCTATTGACGACCTGGATGAAATCTATCAAACCGGAAGGTTCAGAAGTCAGAAGAAGATGGTTTTAGGGGGAGGTTCCAATGTGCTCTTCACGCATGGTTTTACTGGGATAGTAGCCAAGAATGAGATCAGGGGGATTTCAGTTCAAAAGGAATCTTCAGAAGATGTTCTGATTTCTGTCGGAGCCGGTGAAGATTGGCATCAATTTGTACTATGGTCTGTGGAAAGAGGATACGGAGGTATTGAGAACCTTTCCTTGATTCCTGGTACTGTTGGAGCAGCTCCTATGCAGAATATTGGGGCGTATGGAGTGGAGTTAAAGGAAGTATTCCATTCATTGGAAGCTTATGAGATAAAATCAGGTAAAACAGTCACTTTTTTTAAGGAAGATTGCCATTTTGACTATCGATTCAGTGTTTTCAAAGGAGAATTAAAAGATCAATTTGTGATTACCAAGGTCTTTTTCCTTCTTTCTAAAAACCCAACGTTTAATACCACCTATGGAGCAATAGAAGAAACACTTGAACAGATGAAGGAAAAGCCGTCGTTAAAGTCCATAAGTCAAGCGGTCATCAATATTCGACAATCCAAACTCCCGGACCCGTATGATATTGGGAATGCAGGTAGTTTTTTCAAAAATCCTGTCATCGAAAAACTGCATTTTGAAGCACTAGAAGCTCAATTTCCTGAGATAAAAGGCTATCCAGTGGGGGATGATGCAGTAAAAGTACCGGCAGGCTGGTTGATAGAAAATGCAGGCTGGAAAGGATATCGGGAAGGTGATATTGGAGTCCATGAAAATCAGGCATTGGTCCTTGTAAATCACGGCATGGGAAAGGGAAAGGATATTTATCGATTATCAAACGAAATTCGGCGCTCAATAGAAGGAAAATTCGGTATTGAGCTGGAACGAGAAGTCAATGTCATTTAAACAATTCAGATTTTCTTCAAAATACTGCAGTAACGTTGCAGTATGAAACTTCTACTTGTAGAAGACCAGGTTGAGCTTGCTAAGAGCATTCAAAACTATTTTATGAAGGAAGGGGATGTTTGCGAATATGCCAATTCCTTTGGTGCTGCTTCAGAGAAGCTGCATGGGTACCAATACGATGTTTTGGTATTGGATATCATGCTACCCGATGGAAATGGTTTGGAGCTCCTGGAAGTAGTCAAACAGAATTGGCCTCAAATGGGAGTTGTAATAATTTCTGCAAAAAATGCACTTGACGATAAATTGAAAGGTTTGGACCTGGGTGCTGATGACTATCTTCCTAAGCCCTTCCACCTGGCAGAACTAAATGCCCGAACAAAGGCCGTTTTCCGTCGGAGGCTTCAAAAAGGTGAGAATTCATTGTCTTTGAACGAGATCAAGATCGACCTTGATTCCCATGAGGTATTTGTTCACGATCAGCTTTTGGACCTAACCAGGAAAGAGTTTGAATTGCTCCACTACTTCTTTGTCAATCAAAGACGATTGCTGACCAAACAAGCGATCGCAGAGCACCTTTGGGGTGACTATATGGATACGGCAGATTCGTTTGATTTTGTTTACCAGCACATAAAAAACCTTAGGAAGAAGATCATAAAGGCCGGTGGTAACGATTATCTTGATACGGTCTATGGAGTGGGATATAAAGTAAAAAGCTCATGAACCTGGTCATTCGTGTAACCCTTCTGTTTGCGTTAGCATCTCTGATTGTGTTTCTGATTGGGGGAGTAATCAGTTTTAGGGTAATGATGCGCGAGGTGAATGATGAGCAACGACATTTTTTGAATGAGCGGATGGATCGGGTTACAAGAATGATCGAGAGGAGAAAGCCTACAGATACCCTTAGAATGAACAAATTGGTTGTAGTGCCATTGGAAAACCTCACAGAAGAGCGAAAATCATTCCGTGATACATTAGTCATCCATGCGCAATTAGAAAGACTGGAGCCACACCTCAAACTTGATGCTATTAAAAATGTAGAAGGGAGGAGTTATCAGGTGGTTATGTATGATGTGATTATTGAACCCGATGATATAAGGGACGGCCTTGAAGAGTCGCTCGTGAAAATATATCTCATTTTACTTGGGGCTGTCGTGGTTGTAGGATTTATCGTTTCCACCTACATGCTCAGGCCGTTTAATCAAACCCTCCAGGCGATCAAGAAATTTTCAATAAAGGATCAGGATTCAAAAATCTCCTTTCCAAAGACTGGAATTGCAGAATTTAAACGGCTAAACTTCTTCCTGGAGGAAATGACTGAGAAAGTCAAGTCGGACTACCAGTCATTGAAGGAATTTTCTGAAAATGCTTCTCATGAGCTCCAGACTCCGATTGCAATCATCCAGGGAAAACTGGAAGTCATGATGGACTCAAACAAGTTGGACGAAGAGCAGATCAATCAAATTAGCTCTGCCCAACACACCCTAAACAGACTAAAGAATCTAAGTACTTCACTTTCTATTTTAACTCGAATTGAAAACAAAGAATTTGATAAAGTATCAGCGTTAGACTTTTCTTCTGAAGTTGAAAAAATGCTCAATGAGTTTAAGGAGTTAATTGAGCTGAAATCTATCACATTAACAACTGAAATTGAGCCAGGAGTATCTGTTGAAATGGATGATGTTCTTTGCGAATTGCTTTTGACCAACCTCATTAACAATGCGATCCGTCATAATTGGGAAGATGGCACCATTCATATTTCTCTCACAAAAGAAGCACTGGAAGTAGTGAATTCAGGGCCCGATCTTGAAGGAGATCCGAATGAATTATTCCAGCGTTTCAAGAAATCTAATCAATCTTCGTCCTCGCTGGGATTGGGATTGGCCATTGTGCAGAAAATATGCGATTTGTATTCCTGCCGACTTGAATATTCCCAGGCTAACAAACAACATCGTATGAAAGTGGGATTAAATCCTTAATTCCTCATAATTGCTTCAAAATCTAATCAGAATCACCCTCTAACATTGCGGTATGTCCAGGAAGAAGTTTGCATTTCTATTTTGTTTAATAATCATTTGTTATTTGACTAATGGACAGAACCGGCAATGGAGTAGAGATGGTGCCCAGCCATCTTTTCCCATTACCGGGAAACTCATTGAAGTAGGTACCAACACCCCGGTTGAGTTTGCTACGGTAAGTGTATTTAGAGTTAGAGATTCTACGCTAGCAACTGGGGGGATTTCAGATGATAAAGGATTTTTCAATATTGAATCTGGTCCGGGAAGATTTTACCTAAAAATTCAATTCATGGGGTATGAGGATGTTACAGTACCTAATGTGAATTTGGGTCGTGGTAACACGACTTTTGATGCTGGAAAAATTGAGGTCCGTCAGGACCAGCGAATGTTGGAAGAAGTGGTTGTCCAAGCTGAACGTACCCAGATGGAATTGACGCTTGATAAGAAAGTTTTCAATATCGGAAAAGACTTGAGTAACCTTGGAGGGAGTGCCACTGATATCCTTGATAATTTGCCTTCGGTACAAGTGGATGTTGAAGGAAATGTGAGCCTTCGAGGAAGTGAGAATGTCCGAATATTGATAGATGGAAAACCTTCAGGCCTTGTCGGGCTATCAAGCAATGATGCACTTCGGCAATTGAATGGAAATCTGATTGAACGAGTGGAGGTGATCACCAATCCATCTGCCAGGTATGATGCAGAAGGGCTGGCCGGAATTATCAATATTGTGCTGAAAAAAGAAAAAGCCAAAGGGATAAATGGAAGCTTCCAGATAAACACTGGTGTTCCTGCCAATCATGGTGGGTCAATTAACCTGAACTTCAGAAGAGACTGGGTGAATTTCTTTACCAATTTCGGAATAAGCTATCGTCGGAATCCTGGATCAGGAGATGCATTCCAACAATTTGGTGACCCTGTAACAAGAACAACGGATCGAACAAGGGACATGAACCGAGGAGGAATCAATTATAGTACTCGGTTTGGAGCGGATTTTTACTTAAATGAGATGAGTACAATTACACTTGCGTTTTTGTACCGTTTTTCTGATGAAAACAATGACACTCGAATAGAGTACTTTGATAATTATCTAACCACCAATGAGGACTCTATCACGCTTCGATTGGATGACGAGTTGGAAGATGACGAAAACCTTGAATACTCTATTAACTACACGAGAAATTTCAAGAGAAAAGGTCAAAAATTGACGGCAGACATTCAATACCAAAACAACAATGAAATTGAAGGTTCGGATCTTGTAGAGACTACCGGAACAACGTTCGGAAATCAAATACCAAGACTGTATCAGCGCTCGAACAATGATGAGATAGAAGAACGCCTGATGCTTCAATCGGACTATACACATCCATTTGGAAAAGACGGCAAATTGGAAGGCGGATTTAGATACACTGATCGGCTAGTTGGAAATGACTATTTAGTTGAAGAGAGTGATGATGCTGTTGTGTATACCGTCGACACAAATATTTCCAATGATTTTGAATACGAGGAAAAAGTATTTGCTGTCTATGGAATTGTGAGTAACAAAATCAACAAGTTGTCGTGGCAGCTTGGTTTGCGGTATGAAGACACCAATCTTACAACATTTCAAAAAACCCAGGATCAGCGGAATGTTCAGAAATACCACAATTTTTTCCCAAGTACTTTCTTGACCTACCAATTAAATGAAAAACATTCGGTTCAAGCCAGCTACAGCAGAAGGATTAGAAGGCCAAGGGGAAGATTTTTGAACCCATTTTTCTCAATCTCAGATAGCCGGAACCTGTTTGTTGGCAATCCACTGTTGCAACCAGTTTTTACCGATTCTTACGAAACAGGCTATTTGATGAATAACAGAAGCTCTTCATTTTATGTGGGGGTTTACTATCGTTATTCAGAGGGAATTACTCAGCGCTTAAGATCAACGGATGATGAAGGAATAACAACCACACGACCATACAATGTTTCCAAGGAGGACTCTTATGGAGTTGAAATGAATGCTTCCAAAGATGTTGCAAAATGGTATCGTGTAAGTGGTAATGTAAATTTCTTTCGAGCGTTTACACCAGGAGGATCTGTATCATTCGAGAATGAAATAACTACCTTCAATTCAGCTACTGCTACTTCACTAACCTCAAGGTTGAGTAACAATTTGAAGTTGAAGAACTGGTTTGACGCCCAGATAAATGTTAGCTACCGAGCACCAAGAAACACTGTGCAGGGAAAGCGATTCTCCATTACATCAATTGACCTTGGATTCTCCAGGGATGTGATGAAGAAAAATGGGACGATCTCTTTGAGCGTTAGAGACCTTTTGAATAATCGAAAATACAGAGGAGAAACATTTAATCCGGGCTTTCAAGAAGTTAGCACCTTCCAGTGGAGATCCAGAACCACACAGCTATCCTTTACTTACCGCCTGAATCAAAAGAAACAACGAGAAAGAAGAAGAAGAGAGTTTGAAGAGGGTGATTTTGAAGGGGGAGATTTCTAATTTTCCCCTTCTTTCAGTGATCAACGTTTAACTACTTGATTATTCACTCAGTAACCAACTGAGTTTTTTTCCAATTTCCTCCCCGATGTTATAAGTACCTCCGACATTGATATCGAGGATTTTTCCGCTTTTGTCCACAATCATATGAGTCGGGAAATATTCAAGTCCTAAATCAGCGATCAGTGACTGAGCATTTGGTAGCACTTTGTAGTAGAAATTGTGTTCTTCCAGAAACATCCGGACAGTTCCAGATTGCTCAAAATTTGGAGCAAGAAATGTGACTTTTTGATCAAAAAATGCCTGAGTCATCTTATTCAATTGCCTGATCTCCTTGGAACAGTTGACACATTTTGAATTCCAGAAATTAAGAACCAGAAATTGACCTTCTACACTTTTGTTATCGACAGTTCGATCATCCAAATCTTTAAAGCTAAAATTGGGAAGTTGCTTACCTTTCCATCGGTCTACCCATTCTCTAACATATTCAATATTGGATTCTGCCCAGGCAGACTTCCATGGTTTAGATGAATTGAGATTGAACACAACTTCAATGGAGTTGTCACTTAGTGTGTCCGCACGCCATTTAATTGTTTTTTGTCTTAGGAGGAGCCGATGCATTCCATCTGGTAGGACTTCTCCAGCATCATCTTTGATGACAAGATTGGGGGCATTCCAATTAAAACCTCTCGGAGCTCTTTTTACCTTCTTTTCCGGGGGGACCATTTTGACTTCTTTGCGTCCACCTCGCAGATCCCGCTCCATGATTTCATAGTTCCCTTGTGTGTGCATTTTTTTTGCGAATGCAGCAGTTATTATGGTACCGGTATAGGTTTTCCAGATAACATTCGGATTATTCCAGAAATCCTCATTGTACCCTTGGGCATGAGTTAACCTGGATAAAAGCAGAATGCAGAAAATAGTAAGTCCTGTTCTTTTAAAGAAATTCCCCATTCACTGGTAATAATGTAAGTACAATGATAGCGATCTCACTGCTAAAGGATTAAGAAAATAAGTAGACATTTGGTATACCATTGCACTTAAACAAAAAACATAACTAACTCTTCCTATTTTAATACGAAAAACAGCCTTTTGGTAACTTCTATTTCGTTAAAAGATCGAAATTCTTTTCATGAGATTAACCCTCTTGTCGATGAACAACAGAAGATTTTTATTCCCCAATGGAAAAATCTTAGTAATCGACAGAAAAATCGTGCAAAACCTCGCTTTCTTTCCCAACAAATTTAAGTTGTAAAGCGGGTTTTGAATTGGCCCAATTTACCTTCATTACAGCAAAATTTACCGGGTAAATAGTAGGACCAATTCTTAATTCATTTGGGTCTTCGGATTGTTCACCCCAAGGTGTGGTTAAACTGCTTGATGTAAAGTCATATAATGGAAATTTATAGCCTTCCAAATCAAATTTTGAAACCTCGGAAATATGACGATCTCCGGTCATGAAGGCCAACGGAACATTAACGTTTTCTTTGATGAGATTAAATAAGCGTGTTTTTGCTTTTGGGAAATTTGCCCATTTTTCAAAACGATGATCTTTGGCCAAAACCTGGATGCCTGAGGCAATAAGAATAAGATCTGCTTCTTTGTCGGAAAGTTCTTCTTCTAACCAGCTCCATTGTTCTTCTCCTAGAATATCTCCATCCATATTCACTTGGGCTGTCTTTGGATTCATTGTCCAGAGTAAGGAATCCCTGAAGTAGCGTACATCAAGCAAAATGATTTTTACAGTCTTTCCATTGGAGCCATAACGATATGATTGATAGGCTCCTTTTCTGTTCCAGGCTTCATTCTTTTGATCAACATCCAAAAAGTCAAAGAGCAGATCTCGACTTTCATCTTTCATTGGGTATTCCTTTCCAAGATCATTCCCTCCAAAATCATGATCGTCCCATGTACCTATGACACTGGATTGCTTCAACAGCGCTTGGTAATCGGGATGTGATTTTTGAAGGTCATAATCAGCCTTCATTTTCGCCATGTCTTCGGTATCCGCATAGATGTTATCACCCAGCCATATCCAAATGTTTGGATTTTCGGCTACTACCTCTTTCCACAATTGATCTTCAACCTTATCCTGTCTGCTACAGGAACCGAAGGCGATTGTCTGAATGAAATGCTCTTTTTCTTCAGTGGCTTGCTGCTTTTTTGGTTGGCTGCAAGAAACGGCAATGATTAAGCTTAAATAGGTTAGGTAACGCATGATCTGAATTATTTATAAACTACTACTTTTAAGAGAATCGGATACTTCACTAAATTCAAACTCAGACGAGTTCGGTCACATTTTCAAGACTCCCTTCATACTTTTCAACGGAAACCCCGAATTTCTTAAGAAAGTCTACTCCTTCATCGCTCGAAAGCCCCTTGTATTCTGCATAGGATTTAAGATAGATTACCTTTTCAATACCCATGGAGTAAATGATTCGCGAGCATGCAAGACAAGGTGAAAGTGTCACGTAAAGAGTTGCACCTTCAACAGAAGTCTTGTTTTTTACAGCATACAGAATCGCATTCTGTTCTGCATGAATAGCAAGTGAACATCCACCTTTTGAATCTCGTGGGCATCCCTGTTCCGGCCACTCATCATCGCAATTATGAGTTCCTGAAGGTGGACCATTGTAGCCAATGGAGATGATCCTGGTGTCTTTTGTTAGAACTGCACCTACATGTCGCTTTATACAATGAGATCTTTTGGCAAGATTGACTGCCAATTCCATGTATATATCATCAAATTCCGGTCGATCCATGATGCGAAATTACCATGCTTCACTGTTGAATACCAATGAACAATAATGAATGAACATATAAGAAAAGAGAATCGTATAATTGCAGAAAAATAACACAATGAAATATTCTACTCTTTTAGTTGCCGTTATCTTTTCTTTTCAACTTCTAGCTCAGGAAATAGAGCCGAATGTAAGCTTTGAGGATTATAATCCTGAGTCTACACTGGTTGTTCCAGAGAATCCAGTAAAAAGAGCCAGATTCCCTTTTGTAGATGTACACAGTCATCAGTGGAACTTAACAAAGGAACGAATTGAAGGGCTGGTTGAGGAGATGGATGAGATCAACATGCGGGCGATGGTAAATCTGAGTGGTCGGGGCTTTGATCGGGCTGCAGGAGATATCGGTTCTCAAGAATACCTGGCCGGGATGGTCAGAAGGGTAGAAGGTGAAGCGCCTGACAGAATAGTAGTGTTTACGAATGTTTCATTTAAAAATATTGGTGAGAAAGGATGGTCCAAAGAGGCTGTAAGACAACTAAGAGAGGATGTAAAGAATGGAGCCACAGGATTAAAAATTTATAAAAGTTTAGGGCTAAGAAATAGAGACATTGATGGAAATCGAGTAGCCATCGACGACCCTCGAATTGATCCGGTATGGGCTGAATGCGGGAAGTTGGGAATTCCGGTAATTATACATGCCGCAGATCCAGCGCCTTTTTGGTCTCCAATGAATGCCAACAATGAGCGGTGGCTTGAGTTGAAGCTCAGACCCGGAAGGAAGAGATCCGCAACGGATCCAGCGCCATTTGAGCAGATCATCGCGGAGCAGCACAATGTTTTCAAAAAACATCCAAAGACCACCTTTATCAATGCACACATGGGTTGGATGGCCAATAACTTGGATAAAGCGAGCGAACATTTGGATACATATCCGAATGTGAATTTTGGCATTGGAGCTGTAATTGCAGAGTTTGGAAGACAGCCACGTAGAGCAAAAGCATTTTTTGAGGAATACCAGGACCGGATCCTATTCGCAAAAGATGCCTACAACAAAGAAGAGTTTTACACTTACTTCAGAGTACTAGAGTCCGAAGATGAGTACTTCCCTTATTACAAGAAATACCACGCTTTTTGGAGAATGTACGGTCTAGGCCTTTCAGATGAAGTGTTGAAGAAAGTGTATTACAAAAATGCTTGCAGAATCATTCCTGCTCTTGAACTCGACATGTTCGAGTCGGCAGATGATTGATTAA
>JANQST010000312.1 GCA_028279155.1 Cyclobacteriaceae bacterium | reverse complement strand
TTCATGTAAATGTTGGATTGATTTAGCTCTTCTACTATACTACGGATTGCTCCATCTCAAAAGCCAATGAGAGGTACTGATTATCATTGAAATAGAAGCGGTCAAACATTTTCCAGCCCAACTTATCGTGAGCTTTGATGGAAACCTCATTGACGGCATTGATAAACGTAATTGACAGGGAGAATGCCTTTATCCATTCGAGCCGCATGGCTTCAAACGTGTGGTTAAACACTCCTTTGCCACGGTATTGCTTGTCTACACACACAGGGCCGTATTGAAAGGTAGCTGTTGTAGTGAGTTCGTAATCCTTGAAGCTTAAATGAGGAAACCGTGAAGTCATATAAGGGAAAATCGGCCATTGCTCAAAGAACTCCCATTTTCCGGCAAAAATATAGGCGATGATTTTTCCTTCATCTTCGGTGACAAAAAGCCCTGAGTTATTCACACGGTCTTCAATTTGATATTTGGTAAATGGAGTTGTCACAAACCCGGATTTTCTCTCCTCCGGGCTTAGCGAGCGATGCAAATACAATTCCTGAAGAGCAAGTATCCCGGGAATATCTGATGGATTGGCGATTCTGGATATCAAAATTATTGGAAATTAAAGTACACAGTAGAAAAGGATTAAAAGCGAGATCATTCCCAAAGTCAATGCCACACCAGAGGCTACATATTTAACCTTATGAAAAAACCCATTGCTTATAGGTCTAGTTTTGGTTTGACAGAAGGACTCTATTTTACCGATAATGCGATATCCTCGGTTTCTGATCGTCAAAACCACCTGTTTTTGCTGCGAGTGTTCATTCCAGAATTTTCGAATAATGGAAATGCATCGGGTCAAGGAATCCTGGGTCACGAAAACACCAGGCCATAAGTTGGAAAACAGTTCCTCACGTGATACGATCCGGGCCCTGTTTTTCACAAGGTAGACAAGCACTTTCATGACCTTATCTTCAACCAGCGTTGCTTGTTGGCCAACGATTAGCTCATTTGTTGATGGTTTTACAAGTATTCCTTCCATCACAAACGGATCATCGTCAAATTTTCGTTGATATGCCTCCATTCTAAATCAGGTTAACATCGGTTTCACATCAGCTGGGAAATGGAAGAGGGGTCTACCTTTCCCCAGGAGCTAAGCTACGACAAAGCCCATCACAAGTTAAGGCATGAAACATTTAACAACCCCCTAATATGAGATCAAGAACAACTGCTGTTTTAATTCTAACTGTTTTTATTACGTTGTGGCGTTTGGTTACTTGGTGGTCCATCGCCGGATTGGGAAATGAATATTCAGGAACCAGGATTCTTGGCGTGATGGGAATCAGTATCCTGGTTATAGGGTTCACAACGTTCAATCGAATAAAGAACAGACTTTCATTTGTCTTCTTTCTTTACTGCTCAGCAATGGCTTTTCACTGGGGTGGCTACCCGATTTTTTCAGAAGATGGCAATTCAGTTCCGATTCTAACCCTTTACTCTTTTCTTTCCATTTTTTTGGGGAGTACCATTCTTCATTTTAGTATCCTATATCCTAAAATGAAGTACATTTCTACTTGGAAACTGATGGCCATTTACAGCCCTGGAATATTGGGTATACTTTCAGTAGTAGCTTCTTTACTTGATCAGAAAGTGTTAGAACTATTCATTGGTTTTGAACCGCTCATCGTTACCATTTTCGCATTGATTGGTGCTGTTTTGCTTTTCAGAATCTATTTTAGAACCCCACCGGTTGAGCGTAGGATGATTGGAGCCAATATCATCTGCATTGGAATTATCCTTGCAAATTTTCCTTACCTCTTTTCGGAATTCATTCCTGTAATGAATTTTGGAGATGGCATTGGATTCATCTTCTATCGATTGCTTTTCATACTTCAACCAATCGCCTTTGCAATCGCTGTTTTAAAAACTGACAAGTTTAGCAAACAGTTAGATTCTACTCTGGTAAGTGAATAATTCATAGTACCGACCTTTCGCTGCAATAAGCTCGTCGTGCGTGCCCCGCTCGATGATCTTTCCTTCTTCCACAATCAGGATTTGGTCAGCCTGCCGGATGGTACTTAACCGGTGAGCAATCACGAAAGTTGTACGATCCTTCATCAGGATGTCCAGACTCTTTTGGATGTAGGTTTCACTTTCTGTATCAAGATTAGAAGTGGCTTCATCCAGGATAATGACTTTTGGATCAGCCAGAAGCGCCCTGGCAATCGAGATTCTCTGTCGCTGACCGCCGGAAAGCTTCACTCCACGCTCACCGATTACGGTATCTAGTCCATCTTCAAACCTGTCTGTAAACTCATTTACATAAGCACCTTTCACAGCTTCGTCCAGTTCAGATTCCGTTGCATCTGGTCTTGGAAACAGGATGTTTTCCCGGATCGTGCCTTCGAACAAAAAGTCGTCCTGTAAGACCACACCAAGATATTTACGATAGCTCGAGAGGTTGATCTTTGAAATGTCCTGGCCATCGATGGTGATGAGTCCCCCATCCGGATTAAGGAAGGTAGCGGCTAAACTGGCAATCGTGGACTTTCCCGATCCGGAACTTCCAACCAATGCAGTAACACTTCCTTGTGGAGCTTTGAAGCTGATGTTTTTCAGTACTTCCTTGTCTTCTTCGTAGCTGAATGATACATCATCAAATACAATATCTCCATGGAGCGACTCCAATTTCAAAGGCCTGTTTTCTTCCAGGTCTTCCGGGTCCATCTGCATGATTTCTTCCGTCCGGTCCAGGCCGGCAAACGCTTCTGTCATTTGGCTACCGATGTTGCTCATCTGGACGATGGGAGCGATCATGAACGCTAAAAGTGAGATAAAGGAAATTAGCTCACCCGCGGTAAGGTCTTGCTGGATCATGAAATAACCGCCCATGGCCAAAATTCCAGCACTTGCAAAACCAATAAGGAAGGTTCCGGAACTGGTGACAAATGCCGTAGCTGTTAAACTAGATTTAACATTTTCATACAATCTTCTCGCCCCAGATTCGAATGTTTTGTTTTCAGATTCTTCGGCATTGAATCCTTTGATGACACGAACGCCATTGAGTGTCTCAGTCAGTCGACCGGTGACCTCTGCGTTGAGCTTCCCTCGTTCTCGGAAAATTGGACGGATGCGACCAAAGGCTTTGAGTGCAATGAAAGCAAAGAGTCCGACAGGCACCAGGGTGAAAAGTGTCATCGATGGACTAATATTGATGAGAAGAATAAGTGCCAGCACTGAAGTGATGGTTCCTCCGATCAGTTGAACCAAACCTGTCCCGACCAAATTTCGAACACCTTCTACATCCGTCATAATTCGAGACACCAAAGCTCCGGACTTGTTGTTATCAAAGAAATTGATGGGTAGCGATAAGATCTTCTTCTGAACTCTTACGCGTAATTCCGAAATGAGAAACTGTGCCTCTACACTTAGTATTCTGGTAAGCAGAAAAGAAGAGATGGCCTGCACCGCCAAAGAAATCACGATGATGATCACGATCATTTTGAGCATGGCCATGTTCTGGTTGGGAACAGCATCATCTAAGAGGTATTTGGTTGCGGTTGGAAGAACCAGGCCTGCTGGCCTGCTAATGAAAATAAGAAGTAAACCGATGGCTATTGTTTTTCGTCTTGGCCAGATGATATTTTTCAATGCCCAACCAAACGTGACGTTTTTTCTTTTGCTCATGAAGCGCTACTGCGCGATAACCGTACCCAAAGTGTGAAACATGTCAAATAGGCAGGTTTAATTGCGTGAATAGTTTCGGTTGATTGGTGAATGGTTGATTAGTTAAATCTCAATTCTAAATCCACAATTCCGTCTTTCTGTCATCCTGACGAAGGAAGGATCTCCTCCTCTATGTGCAGTTTTACAACTACGTTTTATATTGATCCTCAGCTATAGATTAATCCTTTTTCAACTGGCATAATTCAGTCATCTCATCAGTTGTTTCGTATCCAAATTCAATTGCTTTATTGTAGTAAATGCAAGCGTCGAATTTATTATGTTGTAATTCATGGATTTGACCTACCTGATAGTAATTTTCGCTTTCTTCAGGGTCTAGTCTGATTGCTTGACTAAAATCTTCAATGGCTTCAGTGTATTTGCCAAGTTTGCTTTTAGCAAAGGCCCTGTTTTGATAGTACTGACCACTTGACTTATGCAATTCGATTGCTTTGTCAAAATGAAAGATTGCGCCATCGTAATCTTCAATATTGAAGAAACAATAACCAAGGTTGTTGTGGTAGGCGTGGTTCTCCGGAAAATCCTCAATTAACTTCTCAAATAATTCAATCGAACCCTCATAGTTTTCATCATAATAATTTGCGTAGGCCACATTCTGCAGATAGGTTGGTTTGGCTTCAAAGGAATATGCACTGTCAAACATGGCTGCAGCCTCCTTATATTCTTCCTTACGATAACGGATGACCCCAATTCTATTATAAACAGCTCCTTTATCTTCATACTCTAGTTGTAGTGTTTTCAAATAATCAGTAGAGGCTGAATCATACGAGCCAAGCTCAGCCAACATAATGCCTCGATTAAAGTAGAAACCGCCGTTGGTTGAATCAAACTTAATAGCGGTATCAAAGTAATTTTTCGCACCTCTAAAATCCTTGGATTTTGCTACAGAAAAACCCAGGTTATAATAACCCATTGCATAGCTAGAATCGACTTCTATAGCCTTGTTGAAATCTTTCATAGCGTTGGCATAATCACCGAGCGCGTATTTTATTGTGCCTTTTTGGTTGTGGTAAAGTGGAGTTTTCGGGCTCAATTGAAGAGCAGATTCTAAATCACTGAGTGCACCATAATAATCCTGGATAGACTTTTTGGACATGGCCCGACTGTAATAATAGTCCACATTGTTGCTATTGATATTGATAGCTTTTGTATAAAATTCGATAGCGCTCTCGTAATTCCCCTCAGCATAGGCTTCTTCTGCTTTTGTATAGAAATCACTTTCAAACTCCCCGGACCTATCAATCTTTAGTTTTAATTCATCTGGAATTTCAAAGAAATCTTTGGTTAACGAGTTGTCCAAATACACAGTATCATATGCATATTTTGATACGTTCTGATCATCCATCTGAACCATTTCTTTCATCCACAATGCTCCTTCGAACAGAAATGGGCCGTTGTATTGTTGAATTTGTGAGTTCAGTTCCTCTCTGACAATGATAAAGTCGGATGTATCCAGGTAGATCATTCGAATATCTTCCTCTTTCTGAAAATGAAATCGATAGGTTGGAACACCATCTACGGAAGCAAATTTCACTGAATTAATAGCGTATCCTGCTCGGTGACTTTTGACGAAATGAGTACTCATACGATATTCAGAAGTATCCTCTAATTCAGAGACATATACCTTATCCTCATTTGAATCGTACGACCAGGTTTTTGTGTCATTGGAAGAGTTTACAAATGTGACTCCTGAGAATTCCAGATCCGTCCTCAACCAATAAGGGTAGATGAGCGACATGGTGAAATCGAATTCAATATCACCATAGCTGGAAATCCCCTCTGCTCTCATAGGTCCTATGTTATAGCTAGCGCTATCATAAATATATTGTTGGGCAATTACTTTTGCTGTGTCTATAGAAACCTTGTCACCGACAACAGTAAGTCCGAACTTGTCCTGATTGGATTCAGTTAATTCACGGTACTTACTAAGATCTTCTTCATTGATAAATTCTGAATTAGTTACTTCGAAACTCCCTGTCTCGTCTCCGCGATCCGCTGTTGTACCCTTGAAAACACCATTAGAAATTGTGCCGGAGAAAACTGGCGATTTGGAGGCAAAATACCCTTGGATAGTATTTTTTTCTGAGAAGGATATCACCTCATCCTCAACATTACCTTCGATCGTAGCTACCGAATTGAAGTAGCCAGGCCATCTGATTACACCTGAAACCCGACACTTCTTAACTTTATCAAGTTCCAGGACAAGTGTGTAGCTTGTTCCGTATTTGTTGACAAATTCGCCATACCATTTCCCATCGGTCTTTACTGATTTGCAATTTTGACCATTGCCATTAAAGGCAGTAAAGAAAATGAGGTAAATAAACCAATGCTTCATTTCAATAAACAATATCAGGATTCAATGAATTTACTTTCAATATGGACTCACAACGAAAGCGTAATTAAGTGTGAAAATTATAACTAATAAATTAGATAACAATTCCTTTCCTAATTCTCAATTCTCAATTCAAACAAGTGGGGTACCTCACTTCAAAACATCAAACGAGGGGTAAAAAGGACCTACGTTGACCTTTAGAGGTAGAAGCATGAGCCTTCGAACAGGCCAGTTGAGATAAAAAGCATCAATCGAGGGTGAAAGTGTAGACAAGTTGTAGTAAAAAGCTACAAAGGAGCACCAAAATGGCACTCCTTTGATTTTAATTAGCCAAGGTTCAGTTATCAAAACATCTCAATTGATGTTAGGAGTACCTGCCGAATTGCTCCCACTTTGGGAATTACTGTTCGAAGCGGAAGGTTTTGTGAAACGCTTCTTCAGGTCGTCATAGATCGATTTGGCGTTTGGAATGTTCATTTTAGCCCCAACTTTCACCGAATTGTAGTAGGCCAGTGATGCCACATATGCTTCGCTTCCGGAAAGCATGATGCTGTCATCCAGCTTCTGAG
>JANQST010000299.1 GCA_028279155.1 Cyclobacteriaceae bacterium | reverse complement strand
CATATTGTTCTCTATTGTTGGGACCAACCAATTGAGAAACCATATTCTCTCCCCATCGACCTTGGTCTCCTCTGTTTCAATAAAAAAGGTCCAATTTCTATCGACAGCTTTTTTGATGGCTTGTCCGAAAAGTTCATCATCATTTTGATGGATTCTGTAATAACTATTACCAACTACTTCATCAGATGATGAGTACCCATAGTATTTCGCATATCGATCATTACATTCCTTCAAAACAGCATTCTTTTTTGTCCATTCAATCTGCTCTGCTGATGACAATGTGAGCGGCATGGGACTTTCGAATTCCCAAAAAGAAATGCCAGCTAAGTCATTCTTCACATAGATTTGATCTTGTCGATTCTTTATTCGAATGTCACGGAAGTCAAGTGCCTCAAGCAGGTAGAAAGTGAGGAAATTGAAAAGTAACCAATAAAGTATGCCGTCCAGTTGATAGTACTTAGAACCCAGAAAGGGAAGGTTCGATTCTTGAGCGTTGTTGTCATAGTATATCAGGATATCTGAGAAGTAGAGCATTAAAAGGAAATTGACCCCTATGAAGAAATAGAGCAAAATGGGAGTTATTCTCCGACTAAAAAAAGTCTGAATCAATATTGCATGAAAAATCAATCCGATCGGAAAGGCTAGGTAGTAATCTGATGGGGTATTTTGAAAGACAATCGGAATGAGATGTAAAGCCACCGGCCAAGAGATCAAAAACAGAATTCGACTAAGCAGTGTCCAATTTCTTTTATTGAAATAAAGAAACAAGAAGCAAAGAATGATGAAAAGCGGAACAATGAATTGATCCCATTCTAGACCTCCAGCATTGAAGTAAACAGTAATGTCCAACATCATGAAAATCAAGTAAACCACAGGTAGAGAGATGTAAGCAACGTTTGAAACGGAAATGCACCTATTTTCAATTTCACTATAGCTTGGTTTAGTACCAAACAACAACAGCTTCATAATAAGCTTATACATCGGAATGGCTGGACGGTGGTATATCAAATATAACGATTTTGACAGCTCAATTCGAACTACTTGATGCTGTTAATGTTATGCAAGGAAAAATTCTTACCTTGGCATGGATCAAATACATTTTTTATCATGGCAAAAACTCGAAATCTTTTCATCTTACTTCTATGCATCTCAATGGTATCCTTTTCACAGGATAAAAAAGATCCCTCCTTTGAAGAAGTAATTTCTATAACAGGTATAAACAACCCTAGACTTTCTCCGGATGGGGAAACCATTTTGTTTCAGAAAGGATCAACTGATTGGGAGAATAATCGATTAGATACGGAGATTTGGATTTCCAGGAATGGTGATACTCCATATCAATTAACAAACAATAAGGAAAAAAGCAGTACCGGTCCCAGATGGTCTCCGGATGGCAAATGGATTGCTTACTTATCGGATCGTGGGAATAAAACACAGATACAAGTCATGCGAACAGAAGGTGGCGAACCTTTCGAATTTACAACTACAAAGAATGGCGTGAACAGCTTCCGTTGGTCTCCAGATAGTAAGCAGATTGCGTTCACTCAAAGTGAAGATCTCTCCAAAGCAAAGAAATCCAGAGAGGAAAAATACGGGGCTTTTAGCGTTGAAGACAATGAGTACAGTCTTCGTCAGCTGTGGTTAATCGACTTCAAACCTAAATTGCTTGGCCGCAACTGGACACCGCAGGAAAAAGATGACTCCACATTGATGGCATCTCTTAAACCAAAGTTGTTGATGGAAGATGCGGACTTTTCTATCACCAACTTCGAGTGGAGCCCGGATGGGAAAATGATCGCTTTTGGCCATCAACCTGATCCGATTCTCATCTCATTTATGAAAAGTGATATTTCCGTCTACAATCTTGATAAAGAAGAATACCAGTCTTTGGTCACGAATAAAAGTGTTGATGGATTGCGTGCCTGGTCTCCTGATAGTAAATCAATTTTATATACAACAGACCTGGACGACTCTGTTTCCAACTTTTATAAAAATGACAAGCTCTTTCGAATTAATGTTAATGGGAAGAACAACATACAGCTAGCTGCAGAATTTGATGAAAACATCGGATCGCTCACTTGGAATGAAAAAGGAATTTTCGGAATCGCCTGGCAAAAAACGTTGCGGCCGTTTGTCCGAATTGATCCCAAAAGTGGAGAGGTAGAAAGTTTATCTACAAGCCCTGCTCGTATTTTCAATTACAGTTTTTCTAAGGACGGATCCAAGCTTGTATTGAGAGGAACAGGAGATGAAACATTAAGTGAATTGTTCACCACAGATTACCCGCTTTCCTCTTTAAAGCAATTAACAAGTAGCACAGCTCAAATCAGTGCCTGGAAGACTGCCAAAAGTGAAGTAATCACCTGGCCGAGTGAAGATGGAGCTATGATTGAAGGGGTATTACATAAGCCTCAGGATTATGATCCAAACAAAAAATATCCTTTGCTGGTAGTTATTCACGGGGGTCCCACAGGCATTTCAACTCCTGCGCCGACTCCTGCCTATGTCTACCCGATGGTTCAGTGGCTCAACAAGGGCGCGCTTGTGTTAAGGCCAAACTATCGAGGGTCAGCCGGATACGGTGAAGCGTTCAGATCGCTAAATGTTGAGAACCTTGGAGTAGGTGACGCATGGGATGTTTTATCCGGGGTTAAATACTTAGAAGAACAAGGTATTATAGGTGGGGATAAAGTAGGGTCCATGGGATGGAGCCAGGGAGGTTACATTTCTGCATTCCTCACAACCAATTCAGACAAATTCAAGGCGATATCGGTTGGCGCTGGAATCTCCAATTGGATGACCTATTATGTAAATACGGATATCCATCCTTTTACCCGGCAATACTTAAAAGCAACACCATGGTCAAACAAAGAGATCTATGAAAAGACCTCACCAATGACCAATATCAACAATGCCAAAACCCCTACCCTCATTCAGCATGGGGAGTTCGACCGAAGAGTTCCAACTCCTAATGGATACGAGCTATTCCAGGGTTTGCAAGACGTTGGAGTAGACACCAAATTGATTATTTATAAGGGCTTTGGTCATGGAATTACTAAACCCCGGGAACGGCTTGCAGCGATGTGGCATAATTGGCAGTGGTTTGCAAAGTATATATGGGACGAGGAAGTTGAAATACCTGAATAAATGAATGAGTGAATGAAATGAATGGGTGAATGAGTGATCGACCACTTCAAACCATTCATTCACCCATTTAAAATTCAATCATTCATCTTTTAATGAATCTGTAGGATTTATAGTTGCAGCCTGGTACGACTTTGCGCTCACAGTAAGCACTCCAACAACAAATGTCAGGATACCAGCGATAATAAATACGGAAGGATCGAGTGATGTTCTAAACTCAAAATCATTTAGCCATTGCTGCATAAAATAATATCCGAATGGGATTGCAGCAACGAATGCAATCAACATTAACCTGGAGTAATCCTTAGTCAATAGAATTAGGATTTGATTCACACTTGCTCCATGGACTTTCCGTACTCCAATTTCCCTGGAACGCTGTTCAGCGGTATAGGTGGAAAGACCAAGTAATCCAAGACACGAGATGATAATTGCTATTGCAGAAAAAATGTTGGCCTGAATACTAACCGTTTTTTCATTTTCGTAGCTTTCTGCATACGCTTGATCCATAAATTCATATTCAAAATCAAAGACTGGATTCATCTCCTTTGTGATACGCTCGATTTCAAGCAGTGTACTATTCATATTACCCTTTACTCTAACCAAGGCAAGAGGATAGCTCCTCATTGTAAAGCTTGTAATAATCAATGGGGCAATCGGTTCATACATATCACGCATATGGAAATTTTTCACAACCCCTATGATCTTTCCATCAATGCCCCAAAAAGAAAGATCTTTTCCAATTGGATCATCAAATCCCATAATATCTGCTGCTACTTCATTGATAATAAAATTGGTTGAATCAGCAAAGCCTTCCTGGAATGCCCGACCTTCCAGCATCTCCATTCCCATTGCATCAATGAAGTCTGTATCCGTGAGCAAAATGTTCACTTCATGTTCAGCATCTCCTTTGCCTTCCCACTTTGCAGAGCTTGTAGACCTACCATAATTAATAGGGTTTCCGGATGAAGCTGTCACAGAAATGACTTCAGGGATATTGAGTAACTCATTTTTAAATGTCTCTGAGCGTTGGCCTAGATCTCCATCCATCCTCACCATGACTAAGTTTTCCTTGTCAAGACCTAGGTCCTTGTTTAAAACATAATTAAGCTGTTTGTAAATGACCGCTGTTCCAATGATCAACAAAGTAGAGATAGCAAATTGAAACACGACTAGTCCTTTCCTAAAAAAAGTTGAAGAGCGCGATTGCTTCACAGTACCCTTTAAAGAAAGAATAATGTTAAAAGTGGGCAAGAGTAGTGCCGGGTAACTCCCTGATAACAGTCCAACAGATAAGGTCACGCCAACTAGGAAATACCAAGTCTGCAATTGAGTGAAATCCAACATCAATGTTTTGCCAACAAGCATATTGAAGTACGGAAGAACTATGAGCACAATGATCACCGAAAACAAAACGGAGATGAATGCATAGAAAAGTGCCTCCAAAAAGAACTGTCCACTGATTGCTCCTTTGTAGGCTCCCATGACCTTTCGTATGCCAATTTCCTTTGATCTTCGTCCCGATCTTGCTGTGGCAAGATTCATGAAATTCACGCATGCAACTATTAAAATGAGAACAGCGACAACTGCCATGATACGTACATAGTCAATTCGCCCTCCGGAAATCACTCCATTGTCGAAGTTTCCATAGAGATAATGGTCGGAAAATTTCTGAACTATTAGTGTCTCATGACCAGCCAGATCATTGTCCTTAGTATTGTCGATGATGACATTTTCAATTCTTTCGCCAACTACTTTGGCGTCACTATCTGAGTCAACTGTGAAGTAGACACCAAAACTTCCATTTCCCCAATTGTTAACCCACTGGTTCTGGCTAATAAAAGCATCTGCTGAAGCCAACCACTGAAATTGAATACTAGAATTGCTACCTGGTGTTTCCACAACACCTGACACTATTAGATCGTATTGACCATCAATTCTTATGGCTGTCCCTATCGCTTTCTCTCTCCATTCATCTCCTAGTATTTTTTCAGCAAGGGTTTTGGTGATTACAATCGAAGTGATTTCTTTAAGAGCA
>JANQST010000293.1 GCA_028279155.1 Cyclobacteriaceae bacterium | reverse complement strand
ACATCCATTGATCCATTTATTAAACATGCTCGGCTCATATGGCTGAGTGAGTTAACTGATTTTGTTTGGGTAGATGGTTCCGGTCTTTCCCGGTACAATTTGATTGCTCCGGTTGATCAGGTACGCTTGCTTAAGAAGGCACATGATGAGTTTGGCTTGGATCGGTTAAAAAACATTCTTGCGGTTGGAGGAGAATCGGGAACAATCAAAGATTGGTATGCCGCGGAAGAACCTTATGTTTATGCGAAGACGGGCACACTTAGCAACAATCACAACCTAAGTGGATTTATGAAAACACGGTCAGGAAAATGGATGATATTCTCCTTTATGAATAATCATTATACTGTACCCACCAACTCTGTGAAAATGGAAATGCAAAAACTGCTCGAAGAAATTAGAGATTCATACTAATTATCAAAACATTGGAATGAAAGAAATTACCGTAGAAGAACTTAAGACGCTCGTTGATCAATCCGCCGATTTTCAATTGATCGATGTACGCGAAAAGCACGAATTTGATATTTGCAATCTAAATGGGGAGCTCATCCCTATGGGCGAAATTCCTTACCAGGTGGATAAGATATCGAAAGACAAGCAAGTCGTAGTTCATTGTAGAAGTGGTGCTCGAAGTGCTGACATCATTCGATATCTGGAAATGAGGCACGAATTCGACAACCTTTACAACCTGGTGGGAGGAATATTAGCATGGTCAGATCAAATTGACCCAACCATGCCTAAATATTGAACCAGAATAAAATCCGGATATAGCTACTGATTGTATTCCCTGACTAGCCCGCCAGTCAAACGCATAAGTTCAACTTTTGAGCTGATTAGGTTGTACGCTGCTTGTAGCCTAAGAATTGAAGAGGATAAATAGTTGTTTTGAACATCACGGTAGTCGAAGGAATTGACACTACCATTTCGGAATTTTTCCTCCGACAAATCGAGATTAATTGCTGCTGCTCTTTCTCTCCTTGCATTGATTCCATAAAGCTGTCTTCTGATATTGTATTGATCAAGTGCAGAGAGTAAGTCTCTATCTAGAGAATTCTCAAGTTCGTCAACTCTCAGCTGTCCTACCCTTTCATTGACAATGGCATTCCTTATCGCTCGCTTAATTTTCCCTCCATTGAACAAGGTAAAAGACAGAGTGAAGTTGGCAGAATAAGTATCAGTTGTGCTCGTGAGCCTTGTGCTTGGACCTTCCGCAAATCCATCTCCTGTGAAAAATGTTGCATTTGACAAATCCAGACTATTTCTACTTTCAGAAATAGCTCCATTAAATGACAATGTTGGAGACCGATCCACATAGCTTAATTTGGTAGCTTGTCCAAGAACAGATTGAGTGATGTATTGTTTCTTCAAGTCAACGTTCTCGGCAAGCATGCTTCCCCTCAAATCCTCAAGAGAATACTCTTCATCAGGAATGTTCAATGAATCAGTGAAAGTGTAAAATTTAGCTACATCTTCTTCTGCGAGTAAGACATTAAGATCTCTCACAGCATCTCTAAATTTTAACTGCTGATTAATATAATTAATGGAATCTGTTAGATAGTTACCTTCCTCCAATAACACGTCGGTACTTACTGCACTTCCCAAATCTGATTTGACCTTCGTGTAATCAAACTTGTCTTTCGAAAGCAGCAATTGTTTGTGAAACTCCTCCAACCTTTCCTGCTCCAATACTGCCAGGTAATAACCAAGAATAATACTTTGCAGTGTATTGGCAATCACAATAGAGGCGTTCCCTTCTGTTTCAGCTTGCAATAATTCAAATCGATTCTTGTTGATTTTAGCTCTAAACCCATCAAATACGGTCCAATTCACATTGATGGATGGTTGAGCTGAATTGGAAAGTGTTTGTCCTCTTGTTGAAGTTGGCAATGCAACCTTTACATTGTCTGTAAGCACATTGTTCTGATTCAGATTAAACGAAACATTGGGCATTCTCCCGGCTTCACCCCAGTTGTTATTGTTTCGGGCGACTTCCACGTTTCCTTCTTCAATAAGCAGGTCATAGTTCCTTTGCAATCCGATTTGAATCGCATCAGAAAGCGAGAGACTTTCTTGTGCCTTGATCGAATAAGCAGCACATGCAATTCCGATAAAAATTAGTATTGTCCTTTTCATGTCCTTTTTAATTAATGTGATAACTACGCAGACTCTTTATATTGCTCCAATCGACGTTGATCAATTAGGACCCGTTCCACGTCCTCTCTCGTTGGTTTCTTGCCTGTCCACAACCATTTCGCTGCTCTTCTGATGTCATTGAAAAGCACAATGAAGACAGGGAAGAACAGTAGAATAATAAATGTTCCTATCAACACTCCATAGGCTACAGATATGGCCATTGGAATTAAAAACTGTGCCTGGAAGCTAGTCTCCTTGATTAGTGGGAAAAGTCCAAGCACCGTGGTTAATGAGGTCAGCAATATTGGCCTGAACCTGGATAACCCAGCATTGTAAGCGGCCTGGTACACTGTCATCCCCTCATTCTTCACCATCATGTTGAATTTGGTAAGGAAAACCACTGCATCATTGATAATCACACCGGAGAGTGCCACCATTCCCCAAGCGCTTAGCAATGAAACAGGTAGCTCCTTATCAGGTGATATCCAATCTTCTATTCCATGACCAAGGATTGCACCGAACCATCCAAGCGGAATCATCATAATAATCAATAGGGCTTGATAGTAAGACCGGAATGTGATCATGAGAATGAAGAAAATCAGCATGAATGCACCTCCAAAGAACAATCCAATTTCTTTTCCAGCTCGTGCACTTTGCTGAGACTGACCACCATAATCAACTACTACAGATGGATATTTTGCTTTCAATTCCGGGACTATCTCTTCCCTGATTTTTTTCAAAATCGGAGGAACCTCACCAAAAGGATCGATCATTTCAGCCTCTACGGTAATGGCGCGAGATGTATTGTAATGCTTAATGCCAGATACTCCTCGCTCGATTTTATAATCTGCAACCTGTGTGAGTGGAAACTCCTGACCAGCCGTAGTTTTCACTTTTATATCTTCCAGCTGACTCACACTTTTTCGTCCGGAATCTGGATACCGAACCCACACTCTCAACTCATCATTCCCCTTCATGAAGCGTTGCACCTCTTCTCCGAAAAATCCTTGGCGCATCTGCTTGGTGATGTCATCATGAGTAAGTCCCATGAAGTAGGCTTCCGGTCTGAGATCAAAAAGCATTTCTCTTCTTCCGACCGGAACGTTGTCTTCGATCTCTTTCAAATCGGCAATTCCTGCAAGCTCATCTTTCAAGAATTGTTTCGCCTCTTCAAGCTCATTGTAGTTTTTTCCAATCAGACGCATGGAAACGGGCTTTCCAAATCTATTGCCTCCGCCAACTGCATATTTCTCTGCCTCAGTTATCGGGCCAATTTCGTCTCTTACTCGCTCTACCAGGTCAAACTGGTTAATACCATAATCATCTAATTCCCGGTAAAAAATGTTTATTGATCCGGCATGTGAACCTGACTCCCATTGCGAAAATCCGATGTTGGCGAAGGTGTCATTCACGATATCTTCATCGGTATCCAGCTCTTCCTTCATATCGTCATTCACCTTCCAGATCGCTTTTTCAAATCGATTCAGGTATTGCTCTACTTTTTGTTCACGCTCTCCAGGCTTAAAGGCAATGTTTACATTGAAGCTGTTAAATGGAATCTGCGGAAAGAATGTCGCTTTGATCTGTCCACCAGCTAATAACCCGGAAACAATGATCAAAAAGGCTGCAAGCATAGCAAGAGAGATCGACCGGTTCTGCATGGTGAATTTTAATGCTCTTCCATACCAGTTGATCTTCATGTATTCAATGACTCCATTCAAAGTTTTTCTAACCTTGTAACTCCTGGTGTCCTCCTTTTTCACCTTAAGGACGTGCTTGCTGGCAAGGTGGGCTGGCAAGACAAAAAACGCCTCTAGCAGTGAGAATCCAAGACTGAAGCAAACAACAAATGCCATGTCCCTCAAGAACTCAAAACCTCCTGTCAGCAACAGCAATGGCAGGAAGGCCACAATAGTTGTTGTCACTGATGTGAATACCGCTGGCAATACTTCAATCGTTCCCTGCACGGCAGCTTTAATTGGATTTCCATGTTTCTCAAAGTGTGCATAGATATTTTCTGCAATTACAATTCCATCATCCACAAGGATGCCGATCACCAAAATCATCCCAAATAGGGAGATCATGTTGATGGTAAGACCAACAAAGGAACCTAGAATGAACATTCCTAAAAAGGATGAAGGAATACCCCAAGCCACCCAGAAAGACAATCTCAGGCTCAGAAACAATCCTAATGAAATCAGAACAAGCAATAATCCGATCAGACCATTGCTGGTAAGCAGGTCCAATCGCTGTCCCAGGAAGGACATGAAATCAAATACCATATGCAACTGTACAGCGGAAGTACGCTCATTGTAATCATCCACATACTTGTTGACCACACCGGAGATCTCTTCCAGATCCTCCGTTTCAAGTTTCTTTACTTCTATGAAAACTGCTTCTTTTCCACTCAAGTATGCTTTGGAAGGAACATCCGCAAATTGCTCTTTAATGACTGCAATATCCTTTAGCAGGATCTCACTTCCGTCCGGGTTACTTCTAACCACAATATCGGAGATCTTTGACGCATCTGTTTCTTTTGCCCGTGATCGAATCAGGATCTCTTCATTAATTGCCTTTACTGACCCTGCTGAAATGTCTCTGTTGTTCAGGCGGACGGCACTTGCAACCTGATCAAAAGTGAGGTTGTACCGTAGCAGATCCTGCTCGGTAACTTCAATGGAAATTTCCAACGCCGGGAACCCTGAAACATTCACCTGTGAAATGCTAGGGTCTGCTAACAGTTCATCTTCGATTTCTTCAGCAAACGTCTTCAATGTTTTCAGGTCAACATCACCCGTGAGGCCTAACCATAAAGCAGTCGATTGCTGCTTTTGCTTGAACACAATTGGTTTCTCTGCACTTGCAGGAAAAGAGTTGATCCCATCAACTGCATTTTTAACCTCTGTGTAGATATCATCAATATCATAATTATCAAGCGTGATGATGGTGATATTTGCTGAATTTTCTGACGATGTGGATATCAACTCATCGATTCCAGCAATCGGATTAACCGCTTCTTCTATTTTTAATGTCACCCCTTCTTCCATCTCCTCTGGCGAAGCTCCTGGGTAGGCTACTGTGATGATAATGTTTCTATCGGCACGTGTCGGGAAAAAGGATTTCTTGGAGTTGACCATCGCCGTTAACCCACCAATCAAAGTCAGGGCAATAAGAATATTAGCCAGGATAGGGAACTTAACGAAGTACTCTACTAGATTTTTAACAAAAGTCATGATCTACTGATTTTTTAGGTTATCGACTTCCAACTTGAGATGAAGTAGCTTCTGCATTCAGTAGCTTGTCTCCCTCTTCTTGCTTGAGCTCAAGGTCAATGTCTTTCAGCTCGTTCTTTTTCACCTTCATGTTATTGAAGGCACCAATCAATGGCTCCACAACCAGGTCATCACCTTCTTCCAGTCCATTGAAAATGGCATTCTCCTCTGTGAGTCTTATCACATTGATCACCCGTTTTTTGAGCAGAGAGTCATTTTCAACAACAAATACCTCATCACCATTATAGATGGCATTTCTTGGCATGATCATACCATCAGTAACAGTTCGTGCCGGAATGGCAGCTTGAAAGAACTGACCATCGTATATCTTTCTTCCATTGGATTGAATCGCAATAAATACATCCACAGATTGTGTGTTCTGATTTACATAGTCACTGATTCTTGTCACATTTCCATCCCAATATTGTTGTGTCTCGCTTGAATAGATTCTAACAGGTGCAGCTTGCTGAATCCATGGAATATCCTTGGTTTCAACCGCTACTTTTAGCTCGTGAAGTCCTGCTCGAATGATCTGGCCAATTTTGGTACCGGGATTAACGAACGAACCAGACTGTAAATTCACTTCTTTTATGCTACCGCCAAATGGAGCATAATATCGGTGCTTAGAGAGTCGCACTTCAGCACTTTTGATGGAGTAATAGGAAGAGTATATTCCTTTGGTTGCAAGAAATGTTTTCTCTTTTTCTGAAGATGATTTTGGTAGATCCGGAAACTCTCTATCAATATCCAAAGAATTAAAATACCCTTGCCAGGTATCAAAATTATCTTTGAAATCAATTTTAATATCGGGAAGAATCCCAGCCAGATCCCTTAAAAAATTACTTTTCTGTGATTTTAGATTCAAAGTAGCCTCTTCATCATCTATATAGAATATCAAAGCTCCTTTTGAAAATCGCTCGCCTTCTTTCAATCGAATTTTTCCCTGAGACATACGGCCAGATACTTCAGATAATAGATCCAGCGATTGAGCTGTTTCTACTCTTCCATAGGTGACGATATTTGTCTTGAGATTTTCATAGTTGACCTTCCTGACGTCAACTGTTTTGGTTGGCTTTGGAGGTTCGATATCCTCAGGCTCTTGTTTTTGTCCTGCAAACATGCCTGCGAGCAATACAGCTGCTACAAGTATGCCAAGTGTCGAGCCAATGACCGTTAGTTTCCTTTTCATAATTTTTTGTTCGGTTAGTCCCACCTTATTAATGAAAAAAGGGTTTACTTAGTTACAATTATTATTGAATTAGTGATGAGTGGAAAAAAGCCTGCCTGAGCAGTAATAAACCGGGGCTAGTTGGTAATACACAGGACCTTAAAAACCTTCAAAAAATGGCCAAAATCAGCAAAAAAGAAGAAGATTGGAAAAAAGAGTTGACCGACGAGGAATATCGTGTTTTGAGGGAGAAGGGAACGGAAAAACCCTGGACTGGTGCACTATTAGAAAACAAAGAAAAAGGCACGTATGAATGTGCTGCTTGCGGCAATGCTCTTTACGCATCAAATACCAAATTCGACTCAGGTTCAGGGTGGCCCAGTTTTTATGATCCCATTTCTAATGAAGCTGTAGAATTCGAAACAGATAAGTCGTTTGGTATGATCAGAACTGAGGTGAAATGCGCCAACTGCGGATGCCATTTAGGCCACGTATTTCCAGACGGACCTGAACCCTCGGGTCAGCGCTATTGCATGAATTCAGTAGCTATGAAATTCAAGAAGGAGGATTAAACAACTATATTCTTGCTGGAGATCTCAATGAATTTCTCATCGATCATCCAGAGAAAATAGGGCGAGATATTCACGGCCACTCCTTTCAATGCAGATTTAACGAAAAATTGAGTCCTATTCACATCGTTCTGATGTTCAAGATATTCGTTCACTTCCTCTCCTTTCATCGACCGCATTTGAGGTACTTCCATATGAAGCTGAACACCAAGAAATTCAGATATCTCGGTAATAGACATTGAGGCAATCAGGTTTTCAATCTCGGTCATGAAATCATTTTTCATCATTGTTGTTTCAGAGTTCCGTGTTGTGTTAACTTCTTCTGGGAGACAAACCTTATTGATCAATTGTGTCTCGTGTACATTGATGATGAAATAGAACGATCCTCTCAACTCACCACTAAAGGCCACTTTGACCACATTTACCTTAAATCTTCCCAACAGGTCAAATTCTTCGATAGGCTCCAAAAGTCCTGCTCCAAAATCCATCAGGTCATACTTCATTCGGATACGAAGCATTTGCCCCATTGCCTGGGCTGCTTTATCGAGCGCTTCTTCCACCATTTCCTGGTAGACTCCTAAATGAGCATCTGAAATATCCTGATATGGCATTTAAGTTAAATTGTGACGGATGATTACGATGAAACTTCTAACTTGATCGAATATTTAATTATTATCAAACATTCCATACGTTCTTAGTCTAATCGTAGATGCAATTTAAATCACATTGCTTGCTTACGGTTACATAAATCGACGAATTCACGATCTCATCAATTGAATTTGAGGGTTTAAAAGACAATTCTTGTCTTAATTTTATAAAAACCCAAGATCCAAAATATCCTAAGCCATGAAAAAGATAGCAGCACTTATTTTCATTCTATGTTTATCAGGTCCGATCTTATTGACAAACTGTAGTTCTGATGAAGAAATTGATCCGGGAGTAGCTCCTGAAATTCCGCCGGTCTCCACAATGGTGATGGACTTTGGAATTATGAATGCTGATGGCGGACGATTAGCAACAAAAAATAATTGGGGTTTCTCGGTTCTTAATGTCACTTTTTGGAATGCTGCAATCACGCTGACTTTTGCTGTTCCTGTTCTTTCCTTTGCAGAATCCTTTAATCATACGCCAACATTTGATCCTGATATTCCTGGCTGGGTTTGGGAATATGATTTTGGAGCCAATTACCACGCGAGACTAGAAGCGGTTGTTACAACTGAAGCAGTGGAATGGAGCATGTTCATCACCCAGGATGGGGCTTTCACAGATTTCAACTGGTATACAGGTACTTCGGCATTGAATGGGCTTTCCGGACAGTGGATACTAAACATAGACCCGAACGAGCCTCAACCCTTCATTCAAGTTGACTGGAATCGTTCATTAACTGGAGATGTCGCAGACATAAAATATTTGAATGTCACTCCAAACAGTGACGATAATGGAAGTTTTATCCAATTTGAAGTTGGTGATTTTGGTGATTTCAATCGATTTTACGATATCTACTCAAATCCACATGATAATACGACTGAGATTGAATGGCATAGTACCAATATCAACGGACGAGTAAAAGATATCCGTCATTTTGGTGATGCGGAATATCATTGCTGGGATGAGATGTTGGATGACATTGACTGTC
>JANQST010000245.1 GCA_028279155.1 Cyclobacteriaceae bacterium | reverse complement strand
AAGCAAGGAAACAATGACAAAAACATTTCCAACAACACCACCATCATCATCATCATCATCGTTGTCATCATCATCGGGACCATCAGTTGGCTTTCAGCGATTCGTTCCCAATGTTCATTAGGAGCTTGTCCTAATCGAATGGCATCTTAAAGGTCATTACTGGGATTGTTGACCTGTTTGCAAGATCTTCGGCTCTGCTTCCACCGAAAATGTGAGCGAGACCTGTTTTTCCATGGGTTCCTATCACAATCAATCCTGCACCCACCTTTTCAGCAAACTCAACGATGCCTTCATCGGGGTAGTCGCCTTCGATGCTATTCAGTGTAGAGTTCTCAAAATGATTTCTGGATGCAAAAGCCTTTAATTGATCCTGTACTACATCCTCAGATAAGAAATTGTGTGGAGTTTTTACTTTAACAATGTGCATGTTGAGTCCAAGCATTTCCTGTACATCCTTCGCCTTGTAGGCCACCCAGTTCTGATCTTCGGAAAGGTCAGAAGCAAACACGATATTCTTCATGTCGGCTATTTTCGTTGGGCCCTTGACTGTGATGACTGGACATTCAGAATGTCGAATCACACGCTCCGCATTGGAGCCCAATAAGATCTCGGAAAGTCCAGAGGCTCCGTGGGATCCTATGATGATCCAGTTCGCCTTTTCCTCCACAATTTCTTTGGCCATTTTTTCGTATGGATGACCGTGCTTCATTCGAATCTTAACTTCCTGACCGGCATCCTTTACACGCTCTGACCATTCAGTTAAGCGATTATGTGCGCCTTCAATGAATTTGGCATTCAAGAGCTTATCCGGCTGATCAAGATCCATTTCTCCCATGACACTAAAGGAATAGCTGGGCAATTCTAAAACATGAAGCAATATGATTTCTCCTTTAATGATGTTGTTGAAATCAATCGCAAAATCAAGTGCGTGCGAAGAGATCTCAGAGAAATCTACAGGTACGATGATCTTTTTCATACGGCTAGTAATTCAATTTTTTGATATTCTGCTTTTCCAGTAGCGTTCTTAAAACTGGAGAGCTCAATGTTCTTTGCCTTTTTATCCAGTTTGAATGTCCAGGCTGGAACCTGAAGGTGATTTACTGTATCTTCAGTCATACTTCCGGATAGCCAGTGAGAAATGCCTCTCCTTGAATGAGTAGCCATGGCTACCATGTCTGCTTCAAGCTCATTTACTTGTTCAAGAATTCCATCTGATGGGAAGACATTTTTTACAATAGTAAAGCTTGAATCTTTGAATCCATATTGCTTGAGCAATTCATCAAACTCTTTGGTTACCATTTCAGTGTTTTCAATGTTATGGGGTGTTTTGACCCACAGGAATTCCATTCTTGCATGAAATAGCTGTTGAAGTTTTGCGAGGTTCTCCATGAATCCATCTTGAATCTCGGTAAGGTCTATAGGAACCAGGATCTTCTTTATAGAATCAAAGGAAGATTTTGCTGGCACGGAGATTACAGGACAATCAGCCCAGCGTACAATTTTTTCTGTTTGAGAACCGATGAAGAACTCTGCCCAACCCGAGGAACCTTTAGTTCCCATGATCACCAACCCAATGTTTTCTTCCTTGATGGTATCTTTCACAGCTTCTAATAAGTGTAAACTGGTTGTTCGTGTGCTGACATTAGCATCAGTCTTCAGGTTATCAACAAATTCTTTCAGATTGTTTTCTACGGCAGTTTGGACATCACTGATCATTTGTTGGAGATTGACCCCTGTTGCATGAGGGAAATCGCTATAGTAGTTGAAATGAATACTATGTAAAAACAAGATTTCCGCATTAGATCTCTCGGCCAGATCAACTGCAAACTCTGCAGCTAGTTTACTGACGTCAGAAAAGTCGATGGGTACTAATATCTTTTTCATGGCTCTAATATTTATATTCAAAACTATCGGTCATCCAAAGCGCCGATAATGACAAATGCTGCTTTTATTGGTGATTAAAATCACCTCCTGATCAAAGTCATTTTTAAACCAAATTCCAGTCATTTCAAGGGAGCTACATAATAGGTAGATTATGTTCAAACCTTAGAAATCATGGAAAAGATCAAGACCGTTGAAAAGCTCATCGCTGAGTTTGTGGATATAAAAAGCAATCCTTCTAAAGTGTTGGAAATCATGCGAAAGGTAGAAATCCCTAGAGAAGAATTGGAAAAGTACTACTCGTGGGATGACGAAAACTATGCACGTAATGTCCTAGCAAGAAATGAAGAATTTGAACTTTTGCTTATTTGCTGGGAAGAGGGACAAAGTTCACCAATTCACGACTTCAATTCTCAGGAGGCATGGATTCATCCTGTTCAGGGTTGGATAAAAGAGGAACGATATAAGATCAACGCCGATGATGTAAGACTTGAGCGTGTGAGTTCAGTACTTCTTGGTACGGATGAATATTCATACATGAACCATGTTGATATACATAGATACTCCAATGCCAACAAAGGAAGATCTGTAAGTCTTAATGTATACTCCAGACCTGTAACGGAGTGGAGAGTCTATGATGAGGCAACTTCCAATTCGGTCGTTAAGAAAACCTGGGAGAATAAGAATTTTAATCTATTAATTGATTGACGTTCAGAGAAGCAGAGTTAGGCCGTATCATAAGGTAGTACGTCCTTAATTGTAATGATACCAATCAAATGACTTCCTTGTACCACGGGCAAACATCCATATTCAAGCTTCTTCATGAGTTGGATGGCTTTTGAGATTTCTGTGTCTGGTTGAACCGTGATCACCTCTTTTGA
>JANQST010000223.1 GCA_028279155.1 Cyclobacteriaceae bacterium | reverse complement strand
GAATAGAAGGGAGGAAATAGCATACCAGTAACGCTGGCACATAGGTGTAAAACTTTTTCCAAAAAGGTGAATCCAAAGAAGATGTATAGAATACTAAACCCAGCATGAGCATGAGTATTCCAAAAATTACTGCGTCGTTAGTTATAAGCGCTTCGTTCATGAATGTTTTAGTTAGGTCGAAATGGAAAAGTTAATCTCTAATCTCTAATTTATGATTGAATGCAATGATTATTCCCCGAATTATTCAGGTATTTTTGGTTTCATTTTTGCCAGTAGAGTAATTTCTTGCTTTATAAATGAGAGTACTTCCTTTCTTTTTTTTCCTGTTGATTGCCATTAGTGGCGTTGGTCAGTCTAAGACGTATGTTGGTTTTAAGGCCGGAGCCCAGATTAACTCAGCTTACATGATCCATACAATATTCAATTTTAGGGCTAATAACACATTCAAGTCTGGGCTTAATTCAGGATTTGTAGTAAAGCATTTTCCCAAGAAAAGGAATACTTTTTTCAATACAGGAATTCAGGGTGGTATCAATTTCATGCAACGAGGTTGGGTGCAAACGTTTAAGGGAACGAATCTTCCTAACTATAGTGTAACAATGAATTACCTGGAATTCCCAATTGAGGGGATTGGCTATTTTGGGAATAGAACCAAGTATTTTATCGGTGGTGGTTTTTTTGCTGAATACCTGGTAAGTTCCTCGAAAGATGATGACCCATCTGACTTGACGAACATCGATTTTGCTACCTATGTTGAGGATAGAGATAGGAGAGGAGGGTATGGTGCTCGTTTTAGTGGAGGAGTCTGGCGAGATTTTTCATTTGGTACACTGCAACTTGAAGGATTTTTCACCTACAGCTTTAGTAACTTTATTGATGCTGGTGATCTATCCAACGATCAACTCCCTGATGTTTCCAATCTCTGGAGCTTTGGGGTATCAGTTGGGTATTTCGTCTCATTTGGAAAACTGAAAATGGTTGAATGAGTAAGCTCAAATACATGAATGTCCTGATAATTCCAGCGCTGACATATGTTTCTTTCATCAGCTACGGATGGCAGACATTTTTACCTATCATCTATGCCTTTGCACTTGTTCCATTTCTTGAACTTTTTATTAAAGCTGATGAAACCAATCTTTCAGCTACGGAAGAAGAGATTAGAAAAAAAGACTCGATTTATGATTGGCAGATCTACCTAATGGTACCCATTCAATGCGTTTTTGTTTTTCTATTTCTGAATTCCGTGAGCGAACCTGGATTAGCAACTAGTGATCTTGTAGGTAGAATCACTGGGATGGGGCTAATGTGTGGGGTAATTGGTATAAATGTAGCACATGAACTTGGTCATCGTTCCAAGCCATATGAACAATTAATGGCTAAGATACTTTTGCTGACCTCCTTATATATGCACTTCTTTATAGAGCATAATCAGGGACATCATAAAAATGTTAGTACCAAAGAGGACCCTTCTTCTGCTCGAAAAAATGAAATTCTGTATATATTCTGGATAAGGTCGGTGGTCTTTAGTTACATCTCCGCATGGAACATACAACTTGACAGATTGAAGAAAAAGGGTTATTCATTTTTCTCATTTCGCAATGAGATGCTTGTTTTTCAAGTGGTACAAATAACATTGATATCAGTTATCATGTATTTCTTTGGTTGGGCTGTGACGGGTTATTTTGTGATGGCTGCAGTTATGGGATTTTTGCTACTTGAAACTGTGAATTACATAGAACACTATGGATTGAGCAGGAATAAAAAAGGAGAAGTCTATGAACGAGTGATGCCTCAACATTCATGGAATTCCAACCACATCATTGGCCGCTTAGTCTTGTTTGAGCTATCCAGACATTCGGACCATCATTATATAGCGAGCAGGAAGTACCAAATCCTTCGCCACATTGATGAAAGCCCCCAAATGCCAACTGGATATCCGGGAATGATGCTACTGGCAACTTTACCACCGGTTTGGTTTTATGTAATGAACAAGAAACTCAGTAAGGTTCAGCAATCAGAATTCAAAGCTGCTGCTTGAATCACAGGTTTAACCAATAAGAAAGCTTTACTACCAATGCCCGATTTCTAACTGAGAAATCATCAGTGAAGTAATTGTCGGTGTATACGATAAATAGATCAGAAACTGGTTTGAATCTCCACTGAAACCTGGAATTGTGACCAAGATTTTCATCTTGTGTGTTGTACTGGATGAAAGTTGTGAAGAATACTTTGTTTGTCAAGGTAAGATCAATCCTGGGACCTAACAATAGTAGATCAGCATCATTGAAAGGATCCGGAAGTTGAATGTTGTTGTACTCTATGTTCACCCCAACCTGAAGAATTGGCTGATACCTATAAATGAAATTACCTCCAAAGTTTGATCTACTGCCATTGAAGTAGCTACCAGAATTGGCAAATACCTCATAGGTAAATGGTTTTCGGTTATCTGAGTTGTAGGAAACAGAGAGATTAAGCCAATCAAAAGCAGCATCTTCGGGTAGTTCCTCACCATCTGTTCTTGATGGATCAAAAGGCCGAGTTAGGGTTACAGACTGCCATTCAGCTTCAATTTCGAAACGAGAAGAATTTAGAAATTGGAATTCATATCCCCCTGAAAAGTTTTTATCAAGGATTTTACCTTCTGCATTGATCAAGTAACGTGGACCAAAGGATGGTCCGTGACGTTGAACTTTTCCATTAGTGAAGTAGTTGAAATCGATCCGACCTCCAAGAGAAGTAACACCTCTTCGTGGAACGAATCCTACTTCTGCGTTATACCCCTCCCCAATGCTACGTCCGAAAAACCGAATATTTGTTTTGGTTGTTTGATACCTTAAAAATGCTCCATATGCTGCATTCTCATCCTGCTCTCCTGGGTCCAGAGATCTATGATAAAAGAAATTTCCTTGCCATCGGTTGCTTACGGTTGCCAAATTGTAATCAAGACCATAGACGTAGTTATGTTTAGACAGAGTGATCAATGTATCTTCAGGATCGATCTCGTTACCTCCCAAATCTCGAAGTTGTCCGGAATTTGCAAGTTCCGTTGAATCGTATTCCACAAAACTTGACCCTAGGTTGGTTCTTCCCACAAATACGGCGCTAATCCGAGATCGCTTAAAAACTTGCCGCTCCAGGACAGCGACAGAATAATTCTGCGCCGGCGATACCTCCTCAGCTGTCTTGTCTTCATCGGTGACCATGTTGAGAACGCCAATTCGCCATTTGTTGCCGATTTTCCCACTAATACGGGCTCCACCTAGAATTGGAACATTTCTTTGCGTACTTCCGGATCCCTGAATTCCAATCCGTCTTGAAAAGAATGGCCTTGCCGTTCTAAATCCGTTTTGGGCGAAGAGGTCCTGATTTTCAAGGAAAAATTGTCGTCGCTCAGGAAATGAAATTTCGAATCGCTGCAAGTTGGTTACTTGCCGGTCTACCTCTACTTGTGAAAAATCCGGGTTGAAAGTTAGATCGAGGTTCACAGAATTGGAAAGTCCTATTTTGGCGTCAAAACCAGTTCCTGCATCCGTTATCGTTGATTCACCATCTTCATGATTTTTACCGATGTTTCCACTTACATAAGGAATCAAGGCGATGTTGGTTCCGGCTTTTGGTGGAGGAACATCCCAAATCATTTTTCCGGAATAGATCATGTCACTCGATCTGAACTGTTGCGGAACCTGTATCCAGGTGGTTCGCTCGTTACTTTTTTGGTTTTGTCTTATGAACTGAAGGTTCCACTCTGGAATGCTATTGTATCGAATACTCTTATACGGGATGGCCATTTCCACGTACCAAGCTTTTTCGCCGATTGTGACAGCACTGAACCATTTATTGTCCCAGTCATCTTGCACATCTCCACCAAGGATCACAAGTCCCTCTCGCTGCACATTGTCTGGAGTCACCTGGAACGTAAATCCATTCGATTTGTCGTTGTATGGATCAATGTAAAAGCTGATATTATCATTTCTCCCCCAATTAAAATCTCGCTTTAGTGTGTTCGTAATGGGTTTTCCGGGCGCTATATCGTAGCAAATCGCTGCTACATAGATGAACTGATCATCATATGAGATCATGAATTGAGTTGAATCTATAGCTTTCTGATCATCTGTAGGAAAAGATTGGTAAAAACCACCACCTACTTCTGCTGACTTCCAGGTATCTTCATCAAGCACTCCATCAATGACAATTTTTGATGTTGCCCGTTTTATGTTATACTCTGCTTCTCCAGGAAGATTTTGAGAAAAAACGGAGGAGAAAACGAAGAAAAAAAAGACTATAGATTTAACCCTTCGGATCATTGCGCAAGATTAGTGATATCGTCTGAATAGTTTCTGATAAAATTCTGAAGCAATTCTGAATTTGGTGGTTTAAACCTTCAAGGATATCAGGTATTGGGCGTTAGTGTAAGTCAGAAGACGAAGTAGGACTTAGTCTTTCTGCTCATTCAATGGAATCAAATGCTGATCTACTATAGATCTCAGGTAAGAACGATTTGTGTTAATATCGGGATCTCTATAGATATATGCTGACAATTCAGAAATTACACCCGGCTTGTAGCCAAGCCTGAAAGCTAGTTTTTCGCAAAATGAAACTTCTTTTTGATGAATCTTGCCGTCTGCCTTCATCAGTCTTACTACGTTAAGCAAGTATTCAAATTTTTCGTCAGGTGGCAGGTCATTGAGTTTTGGAATAGGGTTTGGATCATTAATGATCCTTGCAGCTTCATCACTGCCCATGCCCAGTCCTTCTGCGACATGTAAAATAAGGCGATATTCTTCCTCAGCGATGACTTTGTCTGCTTTGGACAGGTGCACCAGAATGCTAATTTGATCTTCTGTGGATAACATAGCGGAAAGTTAGGCTAAAAGTAAAAAACGATCATTATCAATCCATCTTACATTCATAATTAAAAAAAAGTTTCAAAAAATGTTTTAGACGGTATTGTTTTTTAAAAGTAATTGTTTTTGCTTCGCATTGAAATGATGAACAACAAAACATATTGGTGGTGGATTAGCGAAATACTTTGCTAACAGGTCATCAATATGTCAAAACGATATGAACGAAACCCGCCTGTTGGCGGGTTTTTTGTTTTTGTACTATGAGTAAAATACGAATACATACGCGACAAGAAAGGCTGCTTGCTGATACGATAACACCGGTAGGAGTGTATTTGAAACTTCGGGATCGGTTTGCTAATTCCTTTCTGCTTGAGAGTTCAGATTATCATGGTTCTGATAATAGCTATTCCTATATCTGTTGTTCCCCGCTTGCGCATTTCAAGGTACATGGTGATCAGGTTTTTGTTAAAATGCCTTCGGGAGAGTCGAAGAAAGAACCCATAACAGATCTAAAAGATCAAATAGTCAGCTTTACTACTTCTTTCGAAAACGAACAAAATGACTCAGGGTATATCCAGTCTGGTCTTTTTGGATACTTCAACTATGATGCTGTTCATCATTTCGAAGACATAACCATTGATCAAGAGGCAGATGGAATTCCAAAAGTCCATTATTCACTCTTCCAGTTCATCATAGCTTTTGATCATTTCAAAAATGAATGTCATGTGATTGAGTCATATGTGGACAAACCGAATGATGCTTTACTTGAAGAGGTGTTGGCACTCATTCAACAAAAAAATCTACCGGGATATTCATTTCGTAAAAAAGGGGAAGCTTCATCTGGAATCACTGATGAAGATTACAAAGAGATGGTAAAAAAGGGAATTCATCATTGCCACATTGGTGATGTCTTCCAGGTCGTCCTTTCAAGAAGATTTGAGATAGAGTATCAAGGAGACGATTTTCAAGTGTATCGAACATTGAGGTCCATCAATCCATCTCCATACCTATTCTATTTTGACTATGGAAGTCATCGGATGTTTGGTTCTTCTCCTGAAGCACAGATTGTTTTGAAAAATGGAAAGGCAACTATCTACCCAATAGCCGGAACGTTCAAACGAACGGGAGATGACAATGCAGATGCCTTACTTGCTGAGGAATTAAAAAAGGATCCTAAGGAAGATTCAGAACATGTTATGCTGGTTGACCTTGCTAGAAATGACCTTAGTCATAGCTGTGAAAATGTTCAGGTTGAAACCTACAAGGAAATCCAATATTATTCGCATGTCATTCACATGGTTTCTAAAGTTAGCGGTGATATTAAGAAGGGTTCCAATTTTATGGATATTGTTGCCAAATCCTTTCCGGCTGGAACCTTATCTGGAGCACCTAAATTAAGAGCTATGGAAATCATCAATGAAAACGAGCAACAACCTCGTGGATACTACGGGGGTGCCGTGGGTTTCATGGACTTTGAAGGAAATTTCAATCATGCAATTATGATCAGGAGTTTTCTGAGCAAAGACAACATGCTCCGTTTTCAGGCAGGAGCCGGTATTGTGGCACAATCGCAACCTGAAAATGAATTACAAGAAGTGTATAACAAAGTTGGAGCCTTGCATAAGGCAATAGAAGAAGCCGAAAAAATATGAGAAAAGTAATCGTCATAGATAACTACGATTCATTCACCTATAACCTGGTGCATATTCTACGTGAGTTGGGGCTGAAAGGTGATTTGAGAATTGTGCGGAATGATCAGTTTGAGCTTGATGAAGTGGAAGAGTATGATCATGTTTTATTGTCACCCGGACCTGGGCTGCCAAGCAATGCTGGTTTAATGCCAGAAGTCATTAAACGATATGCATCTACTAAAAATATCCTTGGAGTCTGTTTGGGGCATCAAGGAATAGGCGAAGCATTTGGAAGCGAGCTCTTCAATTTACCTCAAGTATACCATGGAGTTGTCACCCAAGTCAATGTTACTCAGGAAGATGGAATTTTTAAGGGAATCCCTAAATCTTTCAAAGCTTGTAGGTACCACTCATGGGTGATCAAAAAAGAAACGATAAGCAAAGAGCTGGAAGTGACAAGCGTGGCTGAGAATGGGAATATCATGTCGGTTCGGCATAAAGAATACTGTGTGCGTGGTGTACAATTCCATCCTGAATCAATCATGACAAAATACGGTGAAAAAATGATCCAAAACTGGTTGAAACTATGAAAGAGGTAATAAACCGATTGATCCAAAATCAGACATTGTCCAAAACGGAGGCCAAGGAAGTTTTGACTGGATTGGCAACCGGATTATTCAACAACAGTCAGGTCGCTGCTTTCCTGACCATCTACCTGATGCGTGCGATTAGGGTAGAAGAACTTGAAGGCTTTCGAGATGCGATGCTTGAGCTATGTGTTCCTGTTGATCTGGAAGGTTACAATGCCATTGATGTTTGCGGTACCGGCGGAGATGGAAAGAATACGTTTAACATCTCAACGATTTCTTCATTCATAGTGGCTGGAGCTGGAGTGAATGTTGCCAAGCATGGCAACTACGGTGTTTCATCTGTTAGCGGATCTTCCAATGTGCTGGAATCTCTTGGATGCAAATTCTCTGGCGATGCTGATCAAATGAAAAGATCGATGGATGAGTCAGGTATCTGTTTTATGCATGCACCACTATTTCACCCAGCAATGAAAAATGTGGCTCCAATCAGAAAAGAACTTGGCGTTAAAACCTTTTTCAATATGCTTGGCCCAATGGTCAACCCTTCATTTCCACCAAATCAATTGGTTGGAGTTTTTAGTTTAGAACTTGCTAGACTTTACGGTTACCTATATCAAAACACTGACAAGTATTTTTCAATCGTCCATTCATTGGATGGATACGACGAAATTTCACTAACAAGTGATTTCAAGCTCATTTCCAACAAAGAGGAGGCATTGATTTCCCCAGCTGATGCAGCTCTTGAGCAATTAGACCAACAATCATTGTATGGAGGAGAAACTATTGAAGATTCTGCGAAAATATTCTTGGATGTTTTGGATAATAACGGAACCAAGGCACAATCAGAAGCTGTTGTTGCGAATGCCGGACTTGCAATTGCTACTGTCACGCAATTCTCTTTTATAGAGGGGATTGAAGAAGCGCGGAACTCACTTTCATCGGGTAAAGCAAAGGAGGCATTTCAAAAATTTATAAAGGTTAATAACTAGGATGGATATACTGGAGAAAATAGTAGCTCATAAAAAGAAGGAGGTAGCATCTCAGAAAGAGCTTTATCCAACCAAATTATTGGAAAAGGGCGCGTACTTTGAAGGTCAACCGGTTTCCATGAGGAAATATATCCAACGGGAAGATAAGTCTGGAGTAATCGCAGAGATAAAAAGGAAGTCTCCTTCAAAAGGACTTATCAATGAACATGTTTCTATTGAGCAAACTTCTATCGGATACATGCAAGCAGGTGCTTCTGGCTTGTCGGTGTTGACAGACAAGGAATTCTTTGGAGGGACATCCGAAGATCTGATGAAAGCAAGATCTTTCAATTTTTGTCCAATCCTTAGGAAAGATTTCATCATTGATGAATACCAGGTGGTAGAAGCTAAATCGATTGGAGCAGATGTCATTTTGCTTATAGCTTCAATTTTAGATAAAGAGGAAATCAAATCTTTGGGTTCATTGGCTCAGAACTTGGGTATGGAAGTTCTCCTGGAGGTTCACGATAAAAAGGAACTGGAAAAATCAATAGGAGATCATATCAATTTGATTGGAGTAAATAACAGAAACCTTAGAACATTTGAAACTGATATTGAAGTTTCAAAATCGTTAGCCGGATCTATCCCCTCTGATTTTGTGAAAGTTTCAGAGAGCGGCCTTTCTGACCCCAAAGCGATCAAGGAACTTAAGGAGCACGGGTTTGAAGGGTTTTTAATTGGAGAGATATTTATGAGTAATGGACGCCCCGAGAAGGCTGCTAAAGAATTCATCAAACAATTGCAATGAATAGGTTGAAGTTGAAAGTCTGTGGTATGAGAGATCCTGAGAACATCAGCGAGCTAATAAAGCTAAAGCCTGATTTCATTGGCTTTATCTTTTATGGAAAGTCCCCGCGCTATGTTTCCGAACCTGACGAGGATCTATTTTCTCGGATACCACTTAGCATTAAAAAAGTTGGCGTATTCGTGAATGAAGAGATAGACACTGTACTTGATCTTTATAATAAACTAGGACTTGATTATGTTCAATTGCATGGAGATGAAGACCTTGAATTTTCACAAAAGCTCAAAGAGGCTGGAGTAGGGATAATCAAAGTCTTTCGAATTCTTGACAGCTTACCTTATGCTATTTCCAGTCATAGTGAATTTTCAGATTACTTTCTGTTTGATACAGCTACACATGGATATGGTGGTTCGGGTAGACATTTCGATTGGACAATCCTTAAAAACTACAACCTTGATACGCCATTCCTATTGAGTGGAGGAATAGAAAGAGATGACCTGGAAGCGATAAGCGAGATGAATATTGAAAATATGGTTGGAATAGATGTTAACAGCCGATTTGAGGTATCACCAGCTATGAAAGACATTAATAAGTTAAAAGAACTAAAGGTTAGCTTATGAGCAGTTTCAATGTAAGCGATACGGGATACTATGGAAACTTTGGGGGAGCTTACATTCCGGAAATGCTGTTTCCAAATGTGGAGGAACTGAGGTCCAACTACCTGGAGATTATTACATCAGAAGACTTTCAAAACCAATTCGAGCAGTTGCTTGAAACATATGTCGGCAGACCAACTCCACTTTATTATGCGGATAGACTATCCAAAAAATACGGAACAAAAATCTATCTGAAGCGCGAGGATCTTTGTCACACAGGCGCGCATAAGGTTAACAATACAATTGGTCAGATCTTACTGGCTAAAAAACTCGGAAAAGAAAAAATCATTGCAGAAACAGGTGCAGGCCAACATGGGGTGGCTACTGCCACGGTTTGTGCGCTGATGGGAATGGAATGCATTGGGTACATGCGAGAAGTTGACATGGGTAGACAGAGGCCCAACGTCGAACGTATGAAAATCCTAGGTGCTGACGTGAAAGCCGCAACTTCAGGAAGTAAAACACTTAAGGATGCGACGAATGAAGCTATGCGCCATTGGATCAACAATCCCGATGATACACACTATATCATTGGATCGGTGGTAGGACCACATCCTTACCCAGACATGGTAGCAAGATTTCAGTCGGTTATTAGTAAGGAAATTAAGCATCAATTATCAAGGGTTGAAAATAGCGATTCGCCAGACTATGTTATTGCTTGCGTTGGAGGTGGTAGCAATGCAGCTGGTGCATTTTATCATTTTCTAGATGACGACAATGTTAAACTGATTGCAGCTGAAGCCGCTGGACATGGGATAGAAACAGGAAAATCGGCAGCAACAACCTTTATTGGTAAATCAGGGGTTCTCCATGGAAGTAAGACACTTCTGATGCAAACTAAAGATGGACAAGTGGTGGAACCTCATAGTATATCAGCAGGCCTTGATTATCCTGGTATCGGACCATTGCATGCGCATCTTTTTGATTCCAAGCGTGCCTTGTTTTATGCGATTACTGATGAAGAGGCAATGATAGCAGGAGTTGAGCTTAGTAAGCTCGAAGGAATTATACCTGCGATCGAATCCGCTCATGCGTTAGCAGTATTGGATAAAATAAAATTTGACCAAAATGATATTGTGGTGCTCAATCTCTCAGGAAGGGGAGACAAGGATCTTGAGACCTACATTAAATGGGGGAAATACTAAACCTGAAATGAGCAATCGAATAAACAACATATTTGAGGAGAGAGAATCAATTCTCAATATCTACTTCACCGCTGGTTTCCCCAACCTTGATGATACCTTGAGAATTGCTGGAGATCTTGAGAAGAGCAGAGTTGATATGCTAGAAGTCGGAATTCCATTCTCTGATCCTGTAGCTGATGGACCAACGATCCAAAGGAGTTCTAAGCAGGCATTGGACAATGGGATGACGTTAGAGCTACTCTTCAATCAGTTAAAAGACTTGAGAGAACAAGTGACAATTCCAGTCCTTTTGATGGGGTACATCAATCCAATTCTTCAATTTGGAATTGAAGAATTCTGCAAGAAATGTCAAGAAGTCGGAGTTGACGGAACAATCATTCCGGATCTACCCATTCAAGAATACCTTGATTCATATGAATCTTATTTTAAGAAAGCTGAACTGGAAAATATCTTTCTCATCAGTCCAAATACTTCAAGAGAACGGATCGAGGTAATTGATTCGATCTCCAACGGATTTATCTACATGGTTTCATCTGCTAGTATAACGGGGGCGAAAGATGGAATTCAAGACGGCCAATTGGAGTATTATCAACGCATTGAAAACATGAGGCTAAATAGCCCAAGGCTTATTGGCTTTGGAATTTCTAACAAGGAAACATTTGACAAAGCATCCGAACATGCCCACGGAGCGATAATTGGAAGTGCTTTCATCAATCAGTTGGAGGAGGACGCTTCTAGTGATGGTATTGAAAAATTTGTTCATTCAATAAAGGAAAAATGATCATACAATTAGAAAACGGAATCGATAATGAACTAAGAAATTCAGTTGAGGATGAACTGAAAAATTTAAAATACAAGACGACTTCTGTCAAAACTCAATATGGAGACTACCTGATCGGAACAGGTACAAAATCATTTGACATACGAACCATCGGTCACATAGATGGAATTAAGGACATTCATGTTGTTTCTGATGACTACAAGTTGGTGTCAAGAAAGTGGAAAGTAAATCGCACTCAGATTGACCTTGGAGATGATGTCAAAATTGGCAATGGTGTTTTTTCCATTATGGCAGGCCCTTGTAGCATTGAAGGGGAGAAAAACATAATGGAAACCGTCGATTTCCTTAAGAGGAGTGGTGTTAAAATAATGCGAGGAGGGGTGTTCAAGCCTAGAAGTTCACCTTATTCTTTCCGGGGTCTTGGAATTGATGGCTTGAAACTATGGTATGAGATAGCTAAGGATAACGGGATCAAAATTGTAACGGAGGTGATGCAGGTCTCTCAAATTGATGAGATGCACGATTATGTTGATATGTTCCAGGTTGGAGCCCGAAACACCCAGAACTACAACCTGCTGGACGCTCTCGGACGAGTAGACAAACCAGTAATGATTAAGCGTGGTATTTCCGGGACTATTGACGAATTGCTATACAGTGCTGAGTATGTGTTCTCAGGAGGAAACGAACGACTTTTGCTATGTGAACGTGGAATTCGAACGTATGAGCGAGCGTCCAGGAATACATTTGATATTAATGCTATTCCGATCTTACGAGAAAAATCTCATTTGCCCGTAATCGCTGACCCTTCGCACGGCATAGGTATTCGTGATTATGTGGACGCAATAGCAATGGCATCCACAGTGGCAGGCGCTGATGGAATCATTTTTGAAATCCATTCAAAACCAGAAGAGGCGTATTCAGATGGACAGCAAACCCTGGATCTTGGAGAAAGTGAACGGCTGATCAAACGACTAAATCAATTGAGAGAACTATTAACAAACGCAGACTAAGGAAGAACGATGAAGCAGATATACGAGCATTACAACGATGAAGATTTTGAGGTATGGAAGATCCTGTTTGATCGACAGATCCAACAATTTCCGACTCACGCAAGTAAAGCCTATTTGGAAGGACTGAAAATTGCCAATTTTGAAACTGGCATTATACCAGATTTCAAAGAGACCAATCGGATCTTAAAAGAAACTACTGGATGGCAGCTCGCCGTTGTTCCTGGCATTGTGCCGGACTACACCTTCTTTGAGTTAATGGCTAACAAAAGATTTCCAGCTACAACATGGCTAAGGAAAATGAAGGAGTTGGACTACCTGGAAGAGCCAGACATGTTCCATGACGTATTTGCGCATGTTCCACTATTGACGAATCAGCATTTTGTCAATTTCCTGGAAGAGCTGAGCAAAATTGGTCTTGGCTATGTAGGCAACGATGAAGCCATCCAGCTTTTGTCCAGGGTATATTGGTTTACAGTAGAGTTTGGCCTTATTCAGGAAGAACAAGGCCTTCGGATCTACGGTGCGGGCATCCTTTCCTCCGCTGGAGAAACGAAATTTTCTTTAAGTGACGAACCTCCGAAGCACAAATTTGACATAGAACATATGCTCGATACACCTTATAGAAAGGATGTATTTCAGAAGGAGTACTTCATCACCGAGTCGTATGAACAATTGTATGAGTCAATCCCTGATATAAAGGAATTGCTCGCATCCAAACTGGAACAATTGGTGTAGTCACACAAGATTACATTTTCACTCTGACTCCAGCGTGAAGCGTGATTGGAACAGTTACGACTATGCCATTGATGATATCAAGCCGCCCTTTGATTGGAATGTCAATTTTATCATTGATTGGAATGTAATGATTGGCCGAAAGCATGAGTCCAACCTCGGTTCCATTGTTGAAATTGAGTTCTGGTCCAACATCAAAAGCGAAATTCTCTTTTCCGAATCGGAAAATAGGTGTGATCCTGAAAGCAGTGACTGTATACTCTCGATTAA
>JANQST010000474.1 GCA_028279155.1 Cyclobacteriaceae bacterium | reverse complement strand
CTTACCTCAAGATTTTAGGAAAGCCGCAACTAAACTGAAAGACCTAATGGGAGTTTTAAAAACAGAAGAGGAACAAATGTCCTTTGAGTATATGTTCCTGCCCGACTACATTGAAAAGCATGGACTGAATGATTATGCTACCTCTGTTGATGCTTTTGAAACTATCACCCAATTCACAAGCTGTGAATTTGCAGTACGACCATTTTTCATAAAGTACCCGAAAAAAATGATCAAGCAGATGTTTCTTTGGTCGAAGCATAAAGAAAGCACTGTCAGACGGTTGTCGTCTGAGGGATGTAGGCCTAGACTCCCATGGGCGATGGCGCTACCGGCCTTTAAAGAGAATCCGGAACCAATCCTACCAATTTTGGAAAACCTAAAGAATGATCCTTCTGAATTTGTAAGACGCAGTGTCGCCAACAATTTGAATGACGTTGCCAAGGACAATCCATCAGTAGTCGTTTCAATCGCTAAATCGTGGTTTGGTAAGACGATGGAAACCGATGCGCTGGTTAAGCATGCCTGCAGGACGCTACTGAAAGATGGAAATGCAGATATGATGGAGTTGTTTGGATTTGGTTCATTGCAAGAAGTTGAGATAAAGCATTTTTCAATCTCTACTCCAACAGTCAAAATTGGTGGAGACCTTACATTTTCGTTTCAACTTTTGAATAAGAGCAAAAACATAGCTAAAATCCGCCTGGAATATGGGTTGTACTATCAAAAGGCAAATGGGACCTTGTCACGAAAAGTCTTCAAAATAAGCGAGAAGAATTATGCAGCCAGCTCAGTAACTTCTATTGAAAGAAATCAGCCGTTCAAGCTCATTACTACACGTACTTATCATAAGGGCTTGCACCGACTTTCATTAATTGTAAATGGAAATGAGCATGAAGAATTACTCGACTTTCAATTGGTTGAATAAAAGATCAGCATTTGATTAAGTCAACCACGCCACAGCTGACTCCTCAAACTCGAAGTTTGAGATCTTAACACCCGGGAAGATGACCTGCATGGCCTGCTTGATGAAATTGGCAAAAACATTGGCTCGGGCTGCATTGGGTGTTACACCGGCAATTCGAGAGATTTTATAATTGAACTTGTAGCGATTGCTCAACAGAAATTCTCGCATCCAGATGTTTGCTTCATCAGTGAATCGGGTAAAATCATCCCTTCTCATCAAAATCTTATGAAACATTCCGGATTTCATCAGTTTAATGAGCGTGTGAATAATTTCCATAGCCGTTTCTTTGTCAACAACTTCTACCCATGTGATCTTCACGATCCCATTTTCCTTGTCGACAAACACGCAGCTATCATTTCTCTCCTTGATTAAAACAAGGTTGATATTCGCTTTCTCACTCGTATGTAGGGCCTGGTTTACCATTGCCTATTGCAATCATAGCTAACCTTTTTGAAATATCGAAATCTAAAGTCATTCGAAATTTAGATTAACTGATAAATATCATGTGTGTTTTGAGCTAAGATCATAGCTATTTCGGATAAAAAGATCTATATATACGAAATTTTTATCTAAACCCAAATCCAATTACCATGTTATCAAAAAAACAAGCCAAAGTGTTCTTTCTGGGTGGTGTGATACTGTTCATGGCAATATTTGTGGGCCTGTCAGTTCATTCGTTAACTGTTGGGATTCCAGCTCAAACAAATGATGCAGATATCAATGAGCAGGTAATACTTGGAAAGAAACTTTGGGACAGAAACAACTGTATGGGATGCCATACATTGATGGGTGAAGGCGCTTACTATGCACCTGAGCTGACCCGTGTTTATTCCAGGAAAGGACCTGAATACATCAAGACGGTTTTGACAGCCCCGAACGGTTGGGGGCCAAGAGGTCGAATGATGGTTAAGTACGATTTTACTGAAGAAGAAGTAGATGGTTTGATCGCTTTTTTCGAATGGATGAATCGCGCTGATCTAAATGGCTTCCCACCTGAACCATCACTTGGTAAATAGCCTGTCCCTTTTGAAATCAAAAAAGCATTAACTATGAAATTCAAATCACAAAAAATAGCCTATCACTTTTTTGCCTTGAGCATGATCCTGTTGATTTTGCAGATCGTCTATGGCTTTATTTTAGGCTTTGCTCACATGGGCTATGATGGTCTCCATGAGCTTATTGCATTTAACACTGCTGTCACAACGCATAAGAATCTATTGGTCGTTTGGATCCTGTCCGGATTCATGGGTGCAGCATATTTTATCATTCCGGATGAAGCAGATATTGAACTCTTTTCTGTTCCGCTAGCAAAGTTGCAATTCTGGAGTTTTGCCGCAGTTGGAGTAGTAGCGGTTGCTGGTTTCCATGTAGGCTGGTGG
>JANQST010000184.1 GCA_028279155.1 Cyclobacteriaceae bacterium | reverse complement strand
CCATTTCCGATGCGAACACTTTTGGACTGGGTAGCCCAAGCCAAGTTAGTTATGGAATTCCAAGAAAGCTACACTTCCCTACATGTTGCCGGAATTCGTACAATACTGGATTTTTGGGATGCTTGCAAGAATCATCCTGATCGGGTGAGTAAAATTGCGGAAGTGACCAGCATCAATGCGCTTACATTAGAAGTCAACTTTCAAAACATTTCCCAGGATAATTCGGTAATGTTGCTCAAGCATTTCAGGGAGCATGGGGATCACATCAAGATAAAGATGGATTAGCAATTACTGTTGAAAATCTCCCTTTCCTTCTTGGTTAGACTGGAAACGATCAAATCGTACGAATCATCAATCCATTGATAAAGCTCTTTATCAGAAACACTTCCGTCTGTAGTAACCGTATTCCAATGCTTTTTGCTCATGTGATAACCAGGGATCACCCCGGGGTATAGTTCGCGAAGTTCAACAGCATATTCCGGATCACACTTGAGGTTTATGCTTTCAAAATTTCTAACATCAGTAAGTGCATACATTTTAACCGCTTTGAAAACCAGGACATTTTCATCGAATGGAAAGTGTTCGGTCGTTCCTGGTTTTGCCAGGCAATAGTTTCTGAATTCTTCGATATTCATGATTTCAATTTGTGAGACCTAATTTCTTTCAGAATCATATTCACTTGAGATGTTAGAAGAGATCTTGCCTAGAATCCTTGTAAGATCTTCGTAATCTTTGTTATTCAATCCTTTCCACCCCAGGGTTCTTGCATTGAATAAAATTGGTGCTGATTTTTCGTAGACTTCTCTTCCCTTCTTAGTAAGTGATACAAGAAACTTCCTACGATCCAGTTTGTCGGCTTTTCTGGAAACATACCCACGGTTAACAAGTAACTCAACGATTCGAGAAACAGTAGGTGCATCTTTGAATGTCCCAGCTGCTAATTCACGTTGATAAATAGTTTCCTGACTAGCTAATTCGGAAATAACTGTCCACTGTTCGGGGGTGAGATCAATACCATTCTCACGAAACCGCTTCAAAATATCCTGCTTGATTAATTTGAGCGTAACGTCCAAATGAACACCAAAACGTTTTGTTTTACTTAGATCCAATGGATTCACTGTTTAGCAGGCAAAATTTCAGTTCGAACCTCTCCAAAACCAATTCTTATTTCATCGTTTTCACAATAACCTTTGATAACTATCGTATCATGATCTTTTAGGAATTTGCGCTCAGATCCATCGTTTAACTGAATGGGATTGTTTCCAGCCCAGGTAAGTTCAAGTAATGAACCATAACTATCTGGTTCTTTGCCGCTTATAGTTCCACTTCCATACATATCACCAGCATTGATATTGCAACCATTTACGGTCTGATGAGCCAGTTGTTGAGCCATGTTCCAGTATAGATACTTATGATTGCTGGAGCAGATTTTTTGTTCTTCTCCTCCCTGAGGTTTCAAGTAAACTTCCAGGTTTATATCATAGCTCTTCTTTCCTTCAAAATTCAAATATGGTAAGACCTCCGGGTTTTGTTTCGGACCATCAACTTTGAAATATTGCAACACATCCATAGTTACGATCCATGGTGAAATGGAAGATGCAAAGCTTTTGCCAAGAAAAGGCCCAAGTGGAACATATTCCCATTTCTGTATATCTCGAGCAGACCAGTCATTGAAAAGTACCATTCCGAAAATGTAGTCTTCCGCATTCTCGGTGGAAACAGTTTCTCCTAGTTTCGTTGCGCCTCCGGTAATGAAAGCCATTTCAAGTTCAATATCCAAAAGATTGGTCGGGCCGAATACGGGCCGATCAGCATCTTTTGGGAGGATCTGACCCTGCGGACGATGGAATGGCTCACCAGAAACAATGATTGAAGATGATCTACCATGATATCCAACGGGGATGTGCTTCCAGTTCGGCATCAAAGCATTGTCCTTCCCTCTGAACATGATTCCCACATTAGTTGCATGCTCCTCACTACTGTAGAAATCTGTGTAGTCTCCAACTTTAACAGGGAGGTGCATTTTAGCAATTGATTGCTTCACAAAAGCTTTTTCAGCATGCGGTTTTAGTTCTTCGTCAGTTTCATCTAAAAGTTCAAGAAGCCTTTTTCTAAGACTAGACCAAACAGGCTTACCAAGAGCCATGAAATCATTTAGGACCTCCTTTTTAAAAATTCCCTCGTGCAGATCTACTGAGGTTAGCAAGTCATTTTCCTGTAAATAATTGAGATCGAGGATTTGAGTGCCGATAGCCACTCCTGCTCTTGGTTGATCGCCATTAGTAGAAAATATTCCATAGGGAAGATTATAGATACTAAAATCCGAACCTTCGGGCACATCTACCCAGGTATTCAATGTTTGAATGCTCATTTAGATTGGTAATTATTAAAGCGTTCCCCTTAATTCCTGTTCCTTTTCGATTGCCTCAAAGAGTGCCTGAAAGTTGCCTTTCCCAAATGATTGAGCTCCTTCTCTTTGAATGATCTCAAAGAACATTGTAGGCCGTGGTTCTACTGGCTTGGTAAAAATTTGAAGCAGGTAACCCTCATCATCCCGATCGATCAGAATATTCAGTTCCTTTAAGCGCTGAAGATCTTCCTTTATTTCTCCTACTCTATCTAAGACACTGTCGTAGTAGTTATCTGGAACATATAGAAATTCAACACCTCTATTGCGAAGCTGTGTAACCGTTTCGATAATATTGTCTGTTGCGACTGCAATGTGTTGAACACCTGCAGTTCCATAGAAATCAAGGTACTCCTCTACTTGAGATTTCTTTCTTCCTTCGGCAGGTTCATTGATTGGAAATTTAATTCGACCATTCCCATTGCTCATTACTTTGCTCATCAGCGCTGTGTATTCAGTCGAGATGTCTTTGTCATCAAAAGAAATGATCTGAGCAAAACCCATTACGTTTTTATAGAAATCAACCCATTCATTCATTTTACCAAGCTCCACATTACCAACCATATGATCCACATACTTTAGACCAAGTGGTTCAGGTTTGTATGTACTGTCCCACTTTTTAAACCCTGGTAAAAAGGTGCCATTGTAGTCTTTTCTCTCAACAAATACATGCACTGTTTCTCCGTACGTATAAATACCTGAGCGTACTACTTTTCCATCCTGATCCTCTTCGGTTATCGGTTCCATGAATGACTTAGCTCCTCGGCTCATGGCCGTTTCATAGGCGTAAGTTGCATCATCTACCCAGAGTGCAACGACTTTAACACCATCTCCATGCTCATCAATGTGTTTTCCAATTGCACTTCCCGAATGAAGTGGTGACGTCAGAACTAATCGTATTTTATCTTGAATAACAACATAGGATTCCGTGTCTTTCATTCCAGTAGCCAACCCTGCATATGCATGCGATTGAAACCCGAAGGCAGTTTTGTAATAGTGGGCCGCTTGTAAGGAGTTACCTACATATAGCTCTAGGTAATCCGTGCCATTGATAGGCATGAAGTCTGCAGCTTCATCAAAGATTTTTGGGATCGTATCTAATTCGGTGCTCATATTTTTAATATTCAAATGTTTTAAACAGACCTAGTCTTCTATCCAGGATTTATAATATTTACCATCATCAATTTTAAGTGCATTCTTAGTCACTTTTAGTGGCTTAAACGTATCTATCATCACAGCTAATTCTTCCGTTTCTTTTTGGCCAATACTACGTTCATAAGCTCCGGGTGCAGGTCCATGCGGAATACCTGCAGGATGAAGTGTGATATGTCCTTGCTCGATATTGTTTCTACTCATAAAATCTCCATCTACGTAGTATAGCATTTCGTCAGAATCAATGTTTGAATGATTGTAAGGAGCCGGAATTGCTTTTGGATGATAATCGTACAGCCTTGGGCAAAAGGAGCATACCACAAAGGCTGATGTTTCGAACGTTTGATGAACCGGTGGAGGTTGATGTACACGCCCTGTTATTGGTTCGAAATTATGAATCGAAAAACCATAGGGGAAATTGTATCCATCCCAGCCCACAACATCAAATGGATGTGTATTGTAGACCAATTCATGTAACAGCCCCTCCTTCTTGATCTTCATAATGAATTCACCTTTTTCATCATGGGTTTCCAGGTCTTGCGGAAGTTTGTAATCCCGCTCACAGAATGGCGAATGCTCCAGGAGCTGCCCAAACCAGTTTCGATATCTTTTTGGAGTGTAAATAGGATGATACGATTCGGAAACAAGCAAGCGATTGTCTTCCGTATCAAATTCGATTTGATAGATCATCCCTCGGGGAATGAGCAGATAATCCCCGTATTCAAATGGAATATTTCCCATAAAAGTGCGTAATGTTCCGGATCCTTTATGAATAAAAAGAAGTTCATCAGCATCAGCATTCTTATAGAAGTAATCTTTCATTGAATTCCGAGGAGCTGCCAATGAAATTTCTATATCTACATTCACCAACATCGGCTCACGGCTGTCCAGAAAATCATCTTGTGGTTTCACATTGAACCCCTGCAGTAACCTGGCTGTGATATTCTTATCAACATCAATTTCCGGCCTAACATCTTTAGGTTGATTTATCTCTGCAACCATGGTAGGTCGATTGATCTGATACAATAGCGAAGACATCCCGTCAAACCCTATTGTGCCAAAAAGTTGTTCGTAGTAGATACCCCCTTTCGGGTTTTCAAAAACTGTGTGTCTCTTACTTGGAATCGAACCTAATTTATGATAGATCGGCATAGAAAATATTTTAGGACAAATATAATACTTGTTATGACAACAATTGTGCTAGCAAGTTATTCAAGCCAACCAAAATTCGAATACCTTGATCAGTTCAGAAGTAGATGATATCATTAAGCAAAAAAAAGGGCCCACAAAAGTGGGCCCCGCCACACATACCAAGGATACCGCATCCATTGCTGGTTAGTTGACCTTGGTAAAGTCTTGGGTTCCTCATGAAAAAATTCTTTCCGGTCATCCTCGACCTTAGCTCGTCAAAGCCCATCCCAAAAGAGATGGGCTTTCTCACTCACTTATCAATCCTCCAAGCTGGATGTATCTATCATGAGTTGGTTAAACAGTGCGCTAAGATTCGATATTCATAAGAAAGCATACGTACGTTTCCGACGAAATCGGCTCGCTGCTTACCTATTGTATACCTTCATTGCAGGACAATGAATTATGTTAGAACGCCTTCATTAAAAATCGTTTCATATCAATTCTGGTAATTACCTAAACAACTTAATATTATTACATAATTTAGAGATGCAATTGCACTAAATGAAGAAAGTAAAAATCAACTTCGGAGACCTGTTTGCTAACATTCTCGCAGTCTGTGCCCTACTCGCCATAGGCCTGGGACTCTATCTAAGTTTCATTTTTGTCAACAAACTCAACGTTACCGATTCCACAATCTGGGATGACCATAACATGTTGGGAATGGCTGGGGAGTTTTTAGGCGGGACGGTAGGATCCATCTGGGCACTTGCAGGAGTTATTTTGTTTTTCCTGGCTCTTATTTATCAAAAGCGAGAGCTGGTACTACAACGAATGGAGCTTCATGAGAGCAGAAAAATAATGGAATCACAATCCAGAACAATTGCCATTCAGCAATTTGAAAATACTTTTTTCCAGCTTCTCAATTTTCACATCAATGCCGCAATTCAAATCAGAAATACGTCCAATGGGTCTTCTAGGAAGCCCATGAACGCCTTTGATGCCTTATACAATGATTTCAGAAAAGAAACCAATACATTGAAAAAGCGAAGGAAATCTGATGCAGGTGTTAGCAAACCCTCTGATGAATCATTCGAACATTGTTTCATCGCCGTATACGAGGGATACAAGAATACATTCCAGCATTACCTGGAAAACTATAAGGCGCTGTTGCTATTTATTAAAAGTAAAAGTGAAGATCCCGCATTTTATTACAATATTCTGAAATCACATTTCACAGAACAAGAAGTCCTAATTCATTTTTACTACATCCTTTTAGTTACAAAAAATCCGGATTTGAAAAAGATCGTTGAGAAGTATCACCTTTTCCAAAAACTGAATCAACGAACAGTATCAGAAATTGATCCTTACCATCTTCAAAAGCTGAGTGAGGATGCTTACATGAGTGAGTTCTAAAATCCCTACGCATTTAACTTTTAATTAACCCTCTTCTGGTTATTTCATCCATAAATTGTAAGTGTAATTGAATGATTATGCGAAGATTGTTAATGATTCTGTTTCTTGGTTCTTTCTTTTTAAGCTCAAGTCAGGAACTAGAATGGATCTCTGATTTTGGAGCAGCTAAGAAGCAAGCAAATCAAGAAGAAAAATTGATTTTTATGAGGTTCACCGGCTCCGATTGGTGTGCCAACTGTATACGGATAGATACCACGCTTTTAGAAAAACCCACATTCAAAGATTTTGCCAGGGATCAGTTCATCTTTCTATATCTCGATTTTCCATCTAAAAAGGAAAATGCCTTGTCTGAAGCACAAGTAAAACACAACCAAAAACTTCTGGAAAAATACAATCCAGCAAAAGCATTTCCTGCCATTCTTGTCCTGGATCCTAAAGGTCGACTATTAGGGCAAATGAACGTAAGACCTAACTCCACTGAAGGCTACATAGATTTAATCAAAGAAATAGTAAACTAGTTGGATCTTCGTCTTGCACGAATTGATTATTGGAGTCCAAATTCTCTAACTTTATAGTAGATCCAATACCTAACACTATGAGCCAACGACGTGAATTTCTAAGGAAAAGTACCTTAGGTGCCCTTTCCTTACCCCTACTTGCTTTCGACTCCAAGAAGAGCTGGTCACTTGATATAATTAAGTCAGATATTACCAATAGCGAGGAATACTGGAAAATGGTACGTAAGCAATTTCCATTGAAAGAAGGTCAAACCTATTTTAACAACGGGACCATGGGTCCAACCTCCGGATATGTGCTTGACAAAATAATCCATCATATGCTTTATTGGGGAGAACATGGAGCTGAGGTAGACTATAAAAATGGGTCAGGCCCTGCATTGCTGACGGGTTATTTTCCATATGAAGAATTACGACAGAAATTAGGGAAAATTATCAACTGCAATTTCAAGGAGATCTCGCTCACTCAAAATGCCACCTTCGGTATGAACTACGTTGGAATGGGATTGGATTTAAAAAAGGGAGACGAGCTTCTTAACACCAACCAGGAACATGGCGGTGGTTTTGGTGCGTGGCAGCTTTTGGCAAAACGGAAGCAATGTGTATACAAACAAGCTATAATGCCAACCCCGGCAAATGATCCTCAGGAAATTATTGACACAATTTTCAAGGAAGTGAACAAAAAAACAAAAGTGATTGCAATCCCGCATATCATCTCTGTTTACGGAACAGTAATGCCAATCAAAGAGATTTGTGCTGAGGCAAGGAAAAGAGGAATTTTCACAGTCATCGATGGAGCTCAATGTGTAGGACATGTGAAAGTAGACGTCAAAGACCTTGGGTGTGATGCCTACTACTCCAGTCTCCATAAATGGCTTTTGGCTCCTTCAGGAAGTGGCATTTTATATATCAACGAAGACATAGTTGAAAATATCTGGGCAACCATTCCGAGTTATAATTGGGACAACCATGAAGATCATGGTTTTCGATTAATGCAAAATGGAACCGGTAATCCAGCAATCCTTGCTGGTTTTGATGCAGCTGTTGATTTCTACAATACGATCGGAGAAGATCGATGGCTGGGCAGAATAAAAGAATTGGGAGTTCATTTGCGAAATGGATTGAAAGAATTTGATCACGTCACCATTCACTCTTCAACTAATGAA
>JANQST010000471.1 GCA_028279155.1 Cyclobacteriaceae bacterium | reverse complement strand
ATAGAAGATTACCTCAGCAGCATCCCACCACCTGGATAATTAATTTCCCTGACAATGATGATAGGGAACCAAAAGCAATTTTTTCTACTGAACAAGAATGAGACAGTTGGCATACCTTATATGTTTGATTACATCTTTCGTTTCTCTGGCACAAGTTGATTGGAAACTCATTTATCATAACAACGAAGAAGGTCAAGGTGTAGAAGGGGATATAAGTATTCTCATTCAGGCAGTCCGTGATGGCAAAGAGATACGTCTGGCATGGTGGGCTCAAAGCCCAACTGATCCTAAAAGGAAGGTCGAGCATCTAGCTGATGCGGCTTTTCTGACAATCATGAGCGATTCAATTGTTTTTGGTCAGATAAAACCAATTTATGGCCAAACACCTGATTTTGATGCGTTTACGATCACATTGAAAGAAAACCTTGAATGGGTACTGATTGGCGGAACAAATGGAAAGAGTGATGCCATGACTCGAAACACCGTAACAGGAGAGATATTGGGACACAATGACAGAAGTCGCTCTCTTAAATGGTATGTAAGACAGTAGTGGATAGCTAGAAACGATAGGAGGTATTACTTAAGCCTATTTTTCTTTTAAATAAGTGATTGTGTAACTTTTCAATTATATCCGCGTCATCTCTCCGAATGTCTACCAAATTATATAACGAGCTAATCATTCCAGCCTCCGATGGTATGTATAGATACGCGTTATCCATTGTACATGAACCGGAAACAGCACGTGATGTTGTTCAGGATTGTCTGGCAAAAATTTGGAACATTCGAAACGATCTCTCAAAGATTGAGAAAGCCAATGCATGGGCTTTTCGGATTGTGAGAAATAGATGTATTGAAATGTTGCGACGAGACAGGTATGCAGACCTGGATGAGAAGGTTGTGAATTTGCAAGTTTCAAATCCAGCAGATCAGGAGGCCATCAACACAGATCAAATGGTTTGGCTCAAAGATGTCCTGGATACTTTGCCCAAGAAGCAGCGTGAGGTCTTTCACCTAAGGGAGGTGGAGGAATTGAGCTACCAAGAGATAGCGGAGACATGCGAACTGACAGAAAGTGACGTGAAAGTCAACATTCACAGGGCGCGAAAAAAAGTAAAGGATGCCATGCAAAAAATAGATGCCTATGGAATCGCCAATTGAACAGCTGATTGAGAAATATTGGAATGGAGAGACAACTCTAGAAGAGGAGAAGAGAGTAAAGGCTCATTTCAAAACCAATCCAGCACTTTCAAATGAGTCAGATTATTTCCGTTTTTTAAAAAAAGAACAGGAAATCAAGTTTGACCCAAAGGTGAAGAAAAACTCAAGAAGGACGTGGCTTTCGGCGGCTGCTACAGTGGCTGTAGGATTGACCACAGCGGCACTCGTGTTGCAAGAGTCCAATAAGGATCCCTTTGCAATTGAAGACCCTGAAAAAGCTCTGGAGGAAACAAGGCGTGCCTTGATGATGATAGGTTCCGGGCTTAACGAAGGACAATCCTATGCTTTGGAGCTGACCAAAATAAACAAGGCCAAAGAAGAGCTTAAAGAAGAATCAGAACCACTTTAAGATTTCGGAAACCAAAACCTTAAACTCCTTTCAAAACGAAGGGAAGAAAAAGAAAAATTGACCATAAAAAGACAAAAATGAAAAAGTTAGTAGCAATAATAGTAATCCTTGGAGCGGGCAATTTCGCCTTTGGTCAAGGAGCAGTTATGACCAAATACTTTGAGAAATATTCAAGCGATGAAGACTTCACAAAAGTTTCGGTCAGCAGCAAAATGTTCTCTCTGTTCACAGAACTTGATGCAAATACAGAAGACGAAAAGGAATTCCTTGATGCGATCAGTAAACTCAAGGGACTAAAAGCTGTAGTTGGAGAAAATGTGGAGTCGTCTGAGTCCAAAAAGATGTACAACAGTGCAGTTGCTGATGTTGATAACGAAGGGTATGAAGAGCTTATGACGATCACAGATGCGGAGGAAAATGTTAAAATCTCTATCAAGGAGAGCGGTGGAAAAATTGAGGAGCTCATCCTGGTTGCAGGAGGTAAAAGCAAGTTTGCACTATTAAGTCTCTATGGAGAAATCGATTTAAAGAAGATCTCCAAGCTGGCCAGCTCGATGAGGGTTCATGGGATGCAGCACCTAAGAAACCTTGATGATGATGATAATGACAATGACAGAAACTAAATAATTTAATAGATAACCATCAAGCCCGGGTTGCCTATCGTGCATGGTATTGGTAGCCTGGGTTGGTTGTTTATAAGAACCTACCTTTGAATCACTTTATGCGCAACATCCTATCAACCATAACATTATTTCTATCAATCCTAGGCTTTGCCCAGGATTCTATCATTAAAGATTTTGCAGAAGGCAGAAGGGATGTGAAACTGTGTTTTTATCCAAGCACACTCCGAATGATCAACATTAAAAATGATCCTAACTACAATGAATTGGTCAACGATGTTGAAAAATTGCTCATCTATATCATGGATTCGGACGAATCCTCCACGGAATGGACCAATCAGTACCGGGAAATTGGATATGAGGAATACATAGCGATGTATGGTAAGGTAAACTTGGTTTTGCTAGGCAAAGACGAAGAATATGTAGGCCTCTCCGGTGATGGAGATAGAGTAGCTGCTTTTTATTTACGTGGTGCAATCGCATTTCAAAAAATACCGGAACTCATTAAAACATTTGAAAGTGGTGATATGCTTTCTCTCATAAAATTCAATATGGACCGATGAGTAGCGTTCTTAAAATAAGGAAACTCACCAAGCATTTCGGCAAAATCACAGCGGTTAGTCAGTTGGATCTAACTGTGGAGTCCGGACAGGTTTATGGAATCCTGGGTCCCAATGGTAGTGGGAAAACTACCACGCTTGGAATGATCCTGGAGGTTGTCGCTCCTTCTTCCGGAGATTTTGAGTGGTTCGATGGTATGGACAATGTGAAAGCCAGGCAGCAAATTGGATCTATCCTGGAAACGCCCTGTTTCTACAGTTACCTCACAGCAGTTCAAAATCTTCGAATCGTTGCTCATATAAAAAATTGTGGGACAGGCAACATTGATAACATTCTCAGGAAGGTCAATTTGTATGAACGCAGAAACGACAAATTCAAAACGTACAGTTTAGGAATGAAGCAGCGACTTTCAATAGCAGCTGCCCTCCTATCCAATCCTCCGGTTTTGATTCTTGACGAACCCACAAATGGTCTCGATCCGGAAGGCATTGCAGAAGTTCGTGACTTAATTAAACAAATAGCGGCCGATGGCAAGACTATCATTATGGCTAGTCATCTGCTGGACGAAGTTCAAAAGGTTTGCACGCATTTTTGTATTCTAAGAAAAGGTGAAAAACTACATGAAGGATCCGTCAATGATATTCTTGGTGAAACCAATGTCGTGGAAATCTCAGCCAAAGACCTGGATGGTCTCATTTCTCATATTGAGTCATACGTAGGAATGGAAAAAGTGACCAATGAGAATGGCTCGTTGTTCGTACAGCTTAAAGACGGTCATTCTTCAGAAGATTTGAATCAGTTCTGTTTCGATAAAGGAATTTCTTTAAGAAAACTCTTGCAACAATCCAGATCACTAGAACAGGAATTCTTGAAAATATTAAAGGAAAATGATTAGAGCTTTTACACTTGAATGGCTAAAACTCAAGCATTACAGAATTTTCTGGGTGTTGTTTGGGATCTACTTATTGGCACAATTGGTCATTACCAATGGTGGCATGTTTTTCCTTGAATGGCTTAGGGATTTAGGTGCAGATTTTGATGGGATTGATCCGACGATTATTCCTATTTACGACTTCCCGGATATTTGGCAAAACACCTCCTATCTGGGATCTTTTGGAAAAATACTGATTGCATTTATCGTTATCATCTCTGTCAATAATGACATCAGCTATAACACCATGCGGCAAAACATTATCGATGGTGTGAGCAAAAAGGAATTTATCCTATCGAAGTTTAGCCTGGTTTTATTTCTTGCATTTGTCTGTACAGCACTCCTGTTCATTTCTGGTCTGGTTACCGGGTTTATTTACTCAAGCGTTACAGATATTAAATACATCCTTGACGGACTTGAATTTGTCTTTGCTTATTTCTATCAGCTAGTAGTTTTTAGTATGCTGGCCTTTTTAGTTGGATTAGTCATCAAGAAGGCTGGGTTTGCGATTGTACTTTTATTCTTCTACTCTTCTTTTTTGGAACCAATAGCTACCGCTATACTACAGCATGCGGATCCCATCAAAGACCAAACAGAATGGCTTGCCAAGTTTTTCCCCGTCTACTCAATCAATAATTTGATTCATGTGCCGTTTCTACGCTATTTCTTCCAGGAGATCCAGGACACCATTCTTTGGCATGAATGGTTGATTGCTACGGCTTGGCTGGGAATTTTCACCTATTTGATCGTATTTATCCTCAATAAAAAGGATTTGAAGGCTTAAAAAGTTGCTTTATCGAGCAATTTGTGAGGTTCATTTTGGTAACCAGATGTTTATCCCTTAAATCAGGGTGTTCAACTTTGCTATTCTCCCACTCGCCGAAAATTGGAATTATTGAAGATACGAACTCAGGGTTTTGCTCGTTTACCATGTTAAATTAGTACAACAGTTATAGTATAAATCTTTCGGTTATGATCAAGTTCGTCATCTTACTCACTTCTGCAATCACCTTCAATTTCACTCTTTCTTTTGGTGAAATGATTGGTTATTCTCAAAGCGAAAAACCGCAAGAAATTCAGCTTCATTTTTCAGAAAGCCCTATTGGAGTAGAAAGTGGACAGCCTGTCTACCCAATCAGCACAAAAGTTTATGTGAAAAGCGTAGAAGAAAAACAATTCACTATTTCAGTTAATGGAAGTTCTGAGTTTGTTGAAAACGGTTCAGAAGTAGACATATCAAGATTCATCAATCCAATCGCAGACACATATACTGTGATCGTAGAAGCACAGGATGAAGATGAATCATTACATAAAGTATTTGGATTTAGCACTAAGTAAAATCCCTGGCTACTGGAAGTAGATTCCAAGCTACTTGAAATTAAGAGCATGTCTGCAATGACATGCTTTTTTTATGAATAATTTTCAAAAAGGAAATACAAGATTCTAATTGCAAACACCAGCATTACGATTGCTACCACTCGATTCATCCTTCGGACAAACTTCACTGTAATCATATGTTTGAGCTTGTTAGCAATAAATGCCTTGATAAGATCAAGACTAAGAATGGAAGCAAGCATACCAACGAAAAACTGAACCTGTTCGAAGAATTTGTAATCAAAATTCACTGCCACGGTGCTGATCCAGGTCGCCCAGAAAATGATGATAAAGGGATTGAGTCCGTTTAGAATGAACCCTTTAAATAAATATTTGATGTAATTCACATCATTGCTCAGCTCCACCTCTTGAACCACAGGTTTTTTCACCCATGAATACACAGAATAGCCAACAAGCATAATGGAACCAAAAACAGCCACCCAGAATTTAAAGTAGTCCGTTTCAAGAACTGTGGCCAGACCGAACAGGATGACCACTACAAAGAAGATATCTGATATGGAAATTCCGATTGCAAAGAATGTTGCCTTTCGAAACCCATGCTGGATACTCGTTTGAATTAGAGCAAAGAATGCCGGCCCTAATGAAAAAAGGAATACAAGACCAAAAAGAAGACCATTAATAAATGGAGGCACTAGCTTATTACCATGTTTTGCTCACTAAGAAATTTCTTCCAATCCATAGCCTTCTCTTTCTTTAAAACGCGCGGAAATTTGTTTTGACTACCAATTTTACCTTGCAGCTCCATCCATCCGTAAAAAGCTGAAGTTGGGATAACCTTTACCTTTACCTCTTTCAAAGCGGCACTCCTCTCAACTTTGTAATCATCATTCAATTCCATGAGCTTCCTGTCAATCAGCTGGCCAAGTTCACGCTCATCCACTTCATCATCGGTACCAATATACCAATGATGTGCGAACAAAGAATCTATAGGTTCTCCAAGTAAGGTGAATTCCCGGATATCTATATTCAATTCCTGCTCAGCAATTTCAATCGCCTTGTTCATGTTATCTGAGCTCAAATGCTCACCGCATAGGCTGAGAAAATGCTTTGTTCTACCCACGATAGTGATTTCGGATTCCTGGATTGATTCGAATCGAATCACATCTCCAATCAAATATCTCCAGGTACCAGCGTTGGTAGATATCAACAACGCATAGTCTTTCCCCTCCTCTACCTGATCAATCTTATATGTTTCAGGGTTTTCTCTAATGACTCCCTCTTCATCAAAATTGAAACGATTAAATGGGACAAATTCGTAAAAAATCCCATTGTTCAATACCAGTCTCATCGACTTCCTATCTGGGAATGCTTGAAACGCTATAAAACCCTCGGATGCCAGGTAGGTCTCCATGTAGATGAGAGGTTTTGAAAGCAATCGCTCAAACCCCTTTCGGTAAGGTTCGAACGAAACGCCACCATGGACAAAGATTCGGAGGTTAGGCCATATGTCGTGGATGCTCTTAACATTATAATAATCGATGACTCTCTCCATCAAGATCTGAATCCATGCAGGAACCCCTGCAACTATCCCAATGTCCCACTCTCTTGCTGACATCACAATCTCATCCAGCTTATCATTCCAATTTTGGTTCTTAGCGATCTTTTTTCCAGGCTTGTAAAAATGCTGAAACCAGAAAGGTATCTGGGAGGCGGTAATTCCGCTTAGATCCCCCTCAAAATAATGACCATTTCTCTTTAAATCCGTACTCCCACCAAGCATTAAAATACCCCTGGAAAAATGAGCAGCTGGCAAATCATACTTTGACATAGTAAGAATCTGACGCATTGAAGTCTTTCGGATCGACTTCACCATTTCTCGTGTAATAGGAATGTACTTAGAAGAGGCACCAGCAGTACCAGAACTTAAGGCGAAGAACTTAATTTTTCCTGGCCAGCAAACATCTTTCTTACCCTCCTTGACCAGATGCCACCATTCTGAATAGATCTTATCGTAATCAAATACCGGAATGTTCTTCTTAAATTCTTCATAGAACCTATCATTGTCATTCCCACGAAAAGATTTCAAAATGTTGGTGAAATTGTAGGCTTGCCCAAATGCTGTGAGCTCGGTTTGAATTAGAAGATTTCTGAGCTCTTGTTTCTGCAAATCAATAGGAGAAGAATAAAGTTGCTCCAGACTTTCCCGAAGCATGATTCCTTTTTTTAATAAAGTTCCTAAAATTGCCATTCGAAAATGATCGGTCCTCCTATTATGACGCCCAAAAGTAAAATAAGTTAGCCATTCAATGATATGAATTCCATCAAAGAGCAATTAGCCAACGTCAAAGCGACACTTCCACAAGAATGTACGCTCGTAGCTGTTAGCAAAACAAAACCAAACGAGGACATCATGGAGGCCTACAACACAGGTCACAGGCATTTTGGTGAAAATAAGGTCCAGGAGTTAACTGGAAAGGCGGAACAACTTCCTAAGGACATACATTGGCACATGATTGGTCACCTTCAGCGTAATAAAGTCAAGTACATTGCTCCATTTGTTTACCTCATTCATGGTGTAGACACATTTAAACTCCTGAAAGAAATAAATAAGCAAGCCGAAAAAAATGATCGGATTATTGACTGCCTCTTACAAATTCACATTGCCTCTGAAGAGACAAAATTCGGTTTAAATGAGGAGGAACTTCACCACATTCTTGAAAGCCAAGAGCTGACAACACTGAAGAATATTCGAATAACTGGTCTAATGGGAATGGCAACCAATACAGATGAAGATTCAGTAGTGATCGAGGAATTCAAAAAGCTTAAAGGGTTGTACGATCAAATGGAAAAAAAATCCACTCATTCCAACGTCAAGCTAAGTACACTTTCGATGGGAATGAGTGGAGATTATAAACTCGCCTTGGAGGCAGGAAGCAACATGGTCCGAATCGGTAGCACCATATTCGGCCATAGAAACTAAGATTACTTGTTCGGTTTCTCTCTTAATACGTTTGTGACAATTTTGACCCTTGCTGGGTTATTCACAGCATTTGACATCACGGTTATTACTTTGTTCTGAATTCCCATTTTACCTGTGCTGTTGAATACTACTTTAACTGAAGCTGTTGCTCCAGGCGCAATAGGTTCTCTTGGCCACTCTGGGGCAGTACATCCACAAGTAGTTCGTACATCAGACAGGATAAGCGGTTCGTTTCCAATATTTTCAAATTCAAAAACGTGTTCCACTTTGTCACCTTGGGTGATATCGCCAAAGTCAAACATTTCTTCAGAAAAAGCTATTTTAGCTCCTGTCAAAGGCTCTGAGTTCTCCTCTTGAGCAATTCCGAAAAAACCAACACCAACTAAAATCAGAGATACTAAATATTTCATTTTACTTTGAATTAATCTTTCAAAAATAACGAAGCATTCAGACAAATGTTAGCATCATCAAACAAAGACATAGGAATGTTTTCAGGGAAAGTAAGAGTCCGGGTCTGCGGCCTACTTGACAATGGAGACAGAATCTTGATGATCAAACACAACTCGATTGGACCTGAAGGACATTTGTGGCTTCCCCCTGGCGGAGGGGTTGATTTCAGGGAGTCCGCAGAGCAAACATTGAAGAGAGAATTTTTGGAAGAAACTGGCTTGAATATTGAGGTTAATGAGTTTCTGTTTGTTTATGAGTTGATTAATGAGAGACATCACGCGATTGAATTGTTTTATAGAGTTACCTGGTTGGATGGAAGACTAACTCTTGGAAAGGACCCGGAGTTGGACACAGAAAGTCAAATAATAGAAGAAGTAGCATTTTTATCACATGAAGAAATAGGCAAAATGGATACCGCATTACTTCATGGCATATTTACTGAAGTAAATACTCCAGAAAAGCTCTTTGAGCTTAGGGGTTTATTTAGTTTTAAGCATTAATAGCAATAGTGACTTTCAAGAACCCTTTTTAATATTTATAATTGCAAAAACCTAACGAAAAGAGATGGACAAGACTAAGATTTTATCAATAGTATTCTTTGTAATCGCAATGGGATTAGCAGCGTTTTTGATCTATAGAATCAATTTCGCCATTAGTGAAGAAGAAAGAATTGCGAGAATGGAAGCTGATATCATCGAAAGTTTGATGATGATCCGAGAAGCAGAAGCAGCTTATCTGGCTGTAAATGGTCAATATACAAGCGACTGGAACAAACTGACATCTTTTATCGATAGCGGTAATTTCTATATCACACAAAGGACAGAAACAGTTTTTCAACTTTCGTACGGTGCTGATAGCATCTTTGTTGAAATAGACACTTTGGGTACTGTACCAGTTCGTGATTCTTTGTTTACAAAGGCAAAATGGCCTAAATTTAATTTAGCGACCCTAGCTATTGTTCCGGGAATTTCTCCTGAAACAAAATTTGTTCTATGGGCGGATAAGATTAAAAAAGCTGGGGTTGATGTGAATGTGATCGAGGTGGTTAATCCACGGCCTGTAGATCCTAATAGAGACGAAGAAAGTGAATATAATACCCGAAAACCTCTAAGGTTTGGCTCTCGAACAAGTGTCACAACCGCGGGTAATTGGGAATAGAAAAATTTGAGTACCGCCACAGACACATCTACATATAAGCTAATAAAGCGTGTAAAAGACGAGAAATTCAGCATTGATGAATTGGAAGACTATACGCTTACACTACAAGTAGGTATTCGCGATTTTCAAATTGCAGTAACAGACACTCAAGACAACCAGGTGATGGGCCTGGAAGACTACAAACTTGAGGGAATTAAAACCATCAATGGTAGACTTAGACTGATCAAAGAGATCCTGGACAACCACGAATATCTTACTGCAGGTTTTTGGAAAGGAGTTAAGCTTAGTCTTAAGACGCATAAGTTTTCCTTGGTCCCAACAAAAATGTTTGTTGCCGATTCTGCAATTGATTACTTGTCTGTCAACAGCGATATTAAGCCTTCTTTCGAAGATGTTGGCTACTACAAACAAATTAGTGCCGGGCTGGTCAACATATTCGCAACAGAAATAAAGCTTTGCAAATGGATGGCTTCTGTCTACAAAAGGAAAGCTATCCACATTATACATCAAGGTAGTGCACTCATTGAAGGTTTCTTAAAGCACAATGATCATTCACATGAAAAAGCGCTGTTTTGCTATGTTGACAGAGGTATTTTACACCAGGTAGTTTGTCAGGATGGAAAGCTCCAATTCTACAATCAATATGCTGTACGGAAAAAGGAGGATTATCTCAAGTACGTCATGTTGGTGTTCAAAGAAATGGGAATGGATCCAAAAAAGAATGCCGTTCAATTCTGGGGGTTCACAAAGCAGAATTCTGATGAAATAACACTGCTAAAAAAATACATCAAGAATATTTCCCTTGGCTCTAAGCCTTCATTTCTGAAGTTCGGCTACAAATTTGATGAGATAGACGATCATCAGTATTTTGATGTGATGAGCGCCTATATTTGCGAATAAATAGCTTCTTTTAGCAATTTTTAAACAAATGAAAACAGCCATTTTCCCGGGCTCCTTCGATCCATTTACCAAAGGACATCATGATATTGTAGTCAGGAGCCTTACGCTTTTTGACAAAGTGATTATCGCCATCGGTCACAATGCACAGAAAAATAAACGATACTTCGAAATTGATTGGATGGTCGGTAAGATCAACACGTTATTTAGTGATAATGATCGTGTAGAGGTAGCTGTCTACGATGAGCTAACCGCCGAGCTTGCGAAAAAAGAGAAGGCTAACTTCTTAGTTAGAGGTTTGAGGAATACTACTGACTTTGAATATGAGAATAGCATCTCGCAGGTGAATAAGACAATAAACAAAGATCTGGAAACAGTTTTCCTTATTACTTCACCAGAACTAGCACAGATAAGCTCAAGTATTATTCGGGAAGTACACAGGTATGGTGGTGATGTTTCTACCTTCCTCCCTTACGAAATTTAATTTTATACCTTTTCTGCAAGCTTGATGTACTCCTGCATTACATATCGGATAGAACGGTAAGAATCGTGTAGTGATTGCCTAACCATTTCAAGGTCCATCCATTCTGCTTTTTTGATACCTTCTTTCTTCTGTGGCTTCATTTTGGAATCATCCAGGCATTCCATCGCATACCAATACGTCTTTTTCAAAACATATTTTTTATTGCTGATGTACGTATGCCAAACGGCTGTTATCTCTTGTCCCAAGCCCACTTTCACTCCGGTCTCCTCTTCAACTTCCCTAATTGCACAAGTCTCAATAGATTCTCCAGAATCAAGCTTGCCTTTTGGTAAATCCCATCTTTTCTTTCGGTAAATAAGCAAATAATTGCCATCCTTCTCTACTACTCCACCGGCTGCCATCACCACTTTGAATTTGCTCTTTAAGTAATCAATGAGCTTTTTCTTATCACGTGCTGAAATGAAGATGGAATGGACTTTTTTCAACTTCTTATCTGTCATCAGTTTCAGGAGCTTATCAATCTGATCAAATGAAGCATTCATGATAAGCACGTCATCCACCAATACCTCCGGAACTATCGTTTCAAACTCTCTAACAATAAGCCCATAAATACGCTTGTGATTGATTTTTTTCTCTGAAAGAATGTAGACAGGAATGTCGTTGATAAAGATCTTCATCGAATGGCAATAGCAGGTACAATTAAAAGCATAATTGTAAAACCAAACAAGCGGTTTTGAAACTATGTGGGAATTACTTTGTGAATATGTATTTTGAAGTAATTATTTCTTTCTTTTGCGGCTCATGTCTATTAAAATTTACAACCCACAGCTCGCAACAGAAGTTGCTTCAGATCTTCTCCAAATTGAAGCCATTAAGTTAAGCCCCGACCAACCTTTCACCTGGGCCTCCGGATGGAAATCTCCAATCTATTGTGATAATCGATTAAGCCTTTCACAACCAGCAGTGCGGTCCAAAATAAAGACCGCTCTTGCGTTGGCGATCTCGAATTCATTTAGTGGTATTGATGCAATTGCGGGTGTTGCAACTGCAGGAATACCTCAAGGAGCTCTTGTCGCAGATGAATTGGACTTACCTTTTCTATATGTTCGTTCAAAATCAAAAGGGCATGGTTTACAGAACCTCATTGAGGGTAAATTAGAAAAAGGTCAAAAGGTTGTATTGGTAGAGGACCTGGTTTCTACTGGAGGAAGTTCATTGGCCGCCGCTGAAGCCCTTAGAAATGCTGGCGGAGAGGTTGTAGGGATGGCTGCAATATTCACCTATGGATTTCCTGTGTCAGAAGAAAACTTCAAATCTCACAACATCGATCTGGTCGTATTAAGCAATTATGACCATTTGTTGGATTATGCGCAAGATGAACGAATGTTTGAGAATGAAATTTTGAAGACCTTAAAAGAGTGGCGCACGGACCCTGGTAATTGGGGTTAGAATTTCTCAATCACTCCCAATCCGAATAAAGCAAAATCATATTTCACAGGATCATTTGGATCCAAATTCCTCAACTCCTCGGTAAGCTCAAGTGCAGTAAGCCAATCTGTTCGTTTTCTTCGTATTAAACCTAATTTTCTTGCTACTCTATCAACATGAAGGTCACAAGGGCACACTAGCTGGCTAGGCTTAATTTTCTTCCAGAGTCCGAAATCTACTCCCTCATTATCATGCCTTACCATCCACCTCAAATACATATTTATTCTTTTGCACGCTGATTTTCGAGCTGGTGTCGGAACGTGTTTTTTGGTTCTTTCAGGGTGATCAGTAAGTGAAAAGAACAACTCAAAAAAATCAACAAGGCAATTCTCAATCGTTTGTTGATCTTTATCACTCGTGATAAAAGCTTCTTCCAGTGAATCATGTTTCTCATAAAACCATCGAAAAAAATGAATGAAGTACAATGCATCGGTCGAGTTGAACGTCCGATGCTTGAAGTCCAAAAAGGGTTTTAGATCTTTATCCGAATGGTTCAAAACAAAGTTGTGAGGATCATTGTCCATGAGCGAAAGAAACTCCTTCGATTTATTGATAATCGTTTTTCGCTGGCCCCACGCAAAAACCGCAGCAATAAATCCTGAAATTTCTATATCCTGTTTCTTTTCAAAAAGATGTGGTATACTAATTGGATCTTCTGGAATGAAACCCGGATTGTTGTACTCTCTAACCTTTAGCTCCAGAAAGTCTCTAAGCTCCGTTTGATTCACTTCTTGAAATGTGATACTTCTACCCTGGACTTTGGATCCAGGATCCCGAGTTGATCAAAGGCTGGTTTGGAAAGTCGGAGGAGAATGTTTCGATTAATTCCGGTGTTCGGAAGTTTCCCGACCACCTTGACATGCACAACGAAATTGTTCATTAGGTTTCTTACTTCCAATTCCGTACCAATCGGCATTGATCTATGCAAAGCTAAGTATTTGCTGGTTGAGATATCGGTTATCACACCAGCGATTCCCTCTTCGTACACCTTCTCAAATCCATTCTCATCTAACCTTGTACTTAAACCGGCGTTTTCATCAGAAGATTCAAGTGAGTCTGTAAGTGTTCGAACAAGCAATGTTTGTCCAATTCTGATGTAATCAGAATCAAGGTTATTCCATTCCTTCAGATCTGTTACGCTAATTTTTCTCTTTCGAGCAATTGAATTCAACGTTTCTGCAGTCTGAACGATGTAGGTTTCAAAACCATCCGGAATGTCTGTTCCATCAATGGATTGTTCAGAACTTTCTTCTGTTTCCTCAACCTGAGGTTCTGAAATTTCTTCAGCCTCTGTTACCCTGAGGTATTCTCCTGGTGAAATATCGTTTGATTGGAGCTGATTGAGTTTTCTGATATCACGAATTCGAAGATCATAAATTTTAGAAATGCTATAAAGTGTTTCTCCAGGTTGTACTAAATGAAACCCTTGGGGAGTTTCTTTTGGCTCAATACTATCATTTTCCAACACATTGAACAAAACACTAATCACCTGTCCAATTTCAATCCGGTTATCCGAAATACGATTATATTCAATAATGGCTGGAACAGAACTCTTGTATCTCCGAGCGATAGAATACAATGTTTCCTCCTCCTCTACCTCATGAATTACAAATACCTGCTCATCTCTTGTTTCAGATCTCAATGAGTCAAATGCTGCTTGAGTTGAAAAAAATGAGATCACACTAAATAGCGTACACAAAAATTTCATTCCTATTCTTAATAAAAATCAACCTACCATTTACCACAAAAAAAGAGCCAGAAGCAAATCCATTCATTTGATTGTCCTGAAGTACCTTCATTGCTTTTTTTCCCTCTTGCAGGACAAGTAAATAACGTTCTAACTCCTTACCAGAACGAAGATAGTAGCTCAATATGATTTTTCTATCAATTTCAAGGTATTCACATGCACAAGGAAGGTCCAAGCCAAGAAATTCTCTAACAGTTTTAAAGTACCCAGATCCTGGCTCATATATCGAAGGTTGGATAATCACATTTTCCGAATATGGTATTTCGCTCTCAGCTATTTCTTTCTTATTGTCACCATCAAGCCTGTAGAACATCTTGCTATTAGGATCATTTTCAGACTTATATTCAGAAAGAAACAATTGTTGATCAAATCTTTCAATCATTGACCACCAGGAAGATGGTTGAGTTAAAAGTTGGGCTATTTGATAAGTGTCTAGGTTTAGCTTAAAATATTCTATTGATTTTTCAGCCTCATTTCGAACATCCAGGACTAACAGATTGTTATCGTTTGAAATTATGGAACTCCAAATGATTCCTTCAAATGGCTTTTGAAATAATGGTTGCAATAAATGAGTAGTTATGCCTTGAACTATTTTCCGTACGTTGAATTTAAGATAACTTTAATTCCAGATAGAATCTATCGTACAATTTGTTTGTTTACAATCAGAATACAAACACAAGCATGAGAAAACTCCTTACAGCATTAGCTCTCTTCTCTATGTTCTTTACAATCGGGCAGGAAAGAGAAAAGCCGTTGGTATTACATCTTAAAATTCAAGCGGAAATTGATCCACGAACCAATCGGTATTCAGAATTGGGTCTTGAATATGCTCGAGAAATAGAAGCGGATTATATTATACTGGAGCTGGACACATACGGAGGTGCCTTGAATGACGCTGATGATATC
>JANQST010000179.1 GCA_028279155.1 Cyclobacteriaceae bacterium | reverse complement strand
TCCAAATTAGAGGAAATCACTATCTATCATTTATTAACTATGTCAGCAGGATTCCAGTGGGATGAATCCACTGTCACAGAATTCAATCAATGGGTAGTTTCCAGTGATCCAGTTAGATACGTTCTCAATAGAAAATTGAGGAATAAACCTGGTGAAAAATGGGAGTACAATTCTGCTGGTTCCCACCTGCTTTCTGTCATTCTCACGGAAGCAAGCGGTATGTCAACGCTCGCATTTGCTAATCAATATCTTTTCGAACCCCTTGGTATAAAGAACATTCGTTGGGACAGGATAAGAGGCTATTACAATGGAGGTGCGGGACTTCAGCTAAGACCAGGCAATATGCACACGATTGGGATCATGATGAACAATCAAGGAAAATTCAAGGGAAAGCAAGTAGTTCCCAGCAAGTGGGCCACAGAAGCAACCAAATGGCACAAAAAAGTAGGCGGATCTACTGGGTATGGATACCTATGGTGGGTTGACAGTGATCCCGAAGTACGTGTAGCATTTGCGGTAGGGCATGCCGGGCAATTCATTGTCATCCTTCCAGAACTAAAAGCAGTAATAACAGCTTCTTGTAATTGGAGATCGCTCGGTGGAAAAGCTAGCCTCCAGGAGGGCAAAATAGCTGAATTGATTAAATATGAGATTTACCCTTATTTGAAAGAATTGGAAACTCAGTAATTCCTCCACAAAAATTCTAATAATTTATTTTCAGGGATTTGTAAGAAATTCCTCCGATCATCTACTAGTTTGGGTAGATCGATTGAAATGAAGGAAAGCGAACAGCAAAAAATATTTGATTCCTGGTTAAAGGATCACAAGGGTTTACTCTTCAAGGTGCTTCGCGCCTATGCATTTACTTCGGAGGACCAGGAAGATCTGTTTCAGGAAATTGTGACCCAGGTATGGCGATCCATTCCCAATTTCAGAAAAGAGTCTGCAGTCACAACCTGGCTTTATCGAATTGCACTCAATATCGCTATCAGCTGGAGTACAAAAGAGAAAAAGAAAATCGATCCTCATTCCATTGAAGGAATGGAACATATCATAACAGAAACAGATACTCAATCGGACGATCGAATTGATTGGTTATATGGAGAAATTAAAAAAATGAACGAGGTGGATCGCTCGCTTACGCTATTGCTCTTGGATGGCTTTAGCTATAAAGAAATGGCCGAGATGATCGGAGTATCCGAGAGCAATATTGGAGTGAAAATTCATCGGATTAAAAAGGAATTAATAAAGAGATCAGCAAAATACGAGTATCATGGAGTTTGAGGAAATGCAAAAAATATGGGATGAGCAACGGAACGAGACACTGTTCGTAATCAACGAAGAAGCAATGCATAATCGAGTAAAAGCCAAAAAGAAGCAAGCAAACAGAATTTTGAATGTTACTGAGATCGGATTAATGATCGTTAACTCCATTACTGCAATCATACTATTGGTTGATGCGATTATCGACCAAGAAGGAATCTATAGTTACGCTGGAGTTGGAATCATGGCATTCACAGTCTGCTACCTTCTATTCATTCGAAAGAACCGTAAAAAGAGTGATCAGAAATTTGATAGAACCATTCTGGGCGAATTAGATCACGCCATTTCAAACACGGAATCAACAATTAAAATAGGAAAGACAATGGTCTATTGGTATTTCATTCCGATTGCCATTTTCATCTTTATAAAAATGATCTATCAAGATGCGACGTTGATGAAGTGGTTGCTCATTATCGGCGCATTTATTCTCGGGAACTTTGTTGCGAACTGGGAAATAAAGAAATGCCATATTCCAAGGAAAAGACATTTAGAGTCATTGAGAGAGAAGTTGATAGAGTAGATCTACTTCACTTCCAAATCGCCACTCATCCGAGCCTGAATGCCCTGAAGGTTCTTTAGACGCTCAAATTGGGTTAGAATTGGGTCGATTGGGTTACTAAAAAGTTTGGTCTTGATGGAAGATGACATCCGATCAAAGAATTCCTCGAGGAATGGCTTTTGTTTTGGATAATAGCTTAAACGGTAATCGTCCTCAATTCCAGCCATTCTAACAGCTAGTTGAACTGCATCATCAAAGCTTCCTAACCGATCGACCAGTCCGTTTTCAACCGCTTGCTCACCACTCCACACTCTTCCTTCCGCAATCTCTCGTACTTTATCATGAGACATATTTCTATTTTCGGCCACTTTCCGAGTGAATGTCTCATAGCCTTCCTCAACCGTACCTTGAATGATCTGCCTCTCGTAGGAATTCAACCTGCGAGTAACGGTGTAGATATCTGAGAATTCCCCTGTTTTCACCACGTCATGCGTTATGCCTACTTTGTTTTCCAAAAACTTGGTGAAATTCAACCACAAGCCAAAAATTCCTATTGAGCCTGTGATGGTATTTGGCTGAGCAATAATTGTATCTGCAGCCATGGCGATATAGTATCCTCCCGAGGCTGCGGCGTTAGCCATCGAAGCAATGATTGGTTTCTTTCCTTTAGTCAACATCATTTCTCGCCAGATCATATCAGAAGCAGTCATACTACCTCCTCCCGAATTCACCCGCATGATAATTGCCTTCACGGAACTATTCTCTCTGGCCTTCTTGACTTCATTCGCAAACGTCTCCCCAACAATCCCTTCATCTCCTCCCATTACGATATCACCTTGTGCGACAATCACCGCTACCCTATTGCTGGAATATGGCGATTCAGCAGAAACAACCTGACTATAATTTTTGATATCAACGTATGGAATTTCTTCATCTTGGAGCAGTCCCAATCGGTTCTTCATCACGGTTTCCAGTTCGTCTTCATAACCTACTTTGTGTATTAAGCCATGTTCTTTGGCATCCTTAGGTAACCGCACCTTCATCAAATAGGAAATATCATCAAGCTCTTCCACTGTTTTTCCAATACTCTCAGAAAGGTTATTCAGATAAGTATCATACATGGAAAGCAAGAGATCACTGTATTGCAACCTGTTTTCTCCACTCATTTCCGTCCTTGTATAGGGCTCAACATAACTCTTGAAGGCTCCCACCCTGAAAACTTCAGGTTCAATTTCCAACTTGTCGAAAAGACCTTTATAAAATGTCACATTTGCACTAAGTCCGTTGAACTCTATTGCCCCTGTTGGATTGATAAAAACACTATCGGCAGCAGAAGCGACATAATAGTCCGATTCACTCATGTATTCGCTGTAGGCGTACACAAACTTCCCTGTCGATTTGAAATCTAAGATTGCATCCCGAATCTCCTGGTAACTTGCATAGCCCGTTGATAGATACATTGGCTCCAGATAAAGTCCTTTGATTCTGTCATCCGTTTTGGCATTTTTGATAGCTGTGGCAATATCAAGAAGACTGTACGCTGTTGGCCTGTCGCTCAAGGCTTCATAGAAAGGATCATCAACTGTCTTATCTACCATCATGCCACTCATATTGAAGTAGAGCACAGAATTTTCCTCAACCTTGGGAGTCTCATCTGCAGATGATGCAACTAAAACAGAGAAAAAAATAAAAAATCCAACTACTGAGAAAATAAATAATCCGACAAGAGTGGCAAGTAGGTTTCTTAAAAACGCCATGTATTCAGCACATTACTAGGTTTCAACACAAATGAGGTGCAAATTTAAGACGAGGTTCACAAACTATTGATTTTCAATTTATATGAACGGGATTTACCTGCTTCTTGGCAGCAACCTTGGTGATCGCCTGAACAACCTTCGAACTGCTTCTACTCAATTACAAAAAGGCGATATCAAGATTCTGAATGAGTCATCGATCTACGAAACAGAACC
>JANQST010000469.1 GCA_028279155.1 Cyclobacteriaceae bacterium | reverse complement strand
ATCGACTTTACAACAATGAACAACAGTTTAGCAGCGTATTCACATTGTTTGCATTATTTGCCATAGTTGTTGCCTGCCTTGGACTTTTCGGACTCTCTTCATTCAGCGCATTGCAACGCACCAAAGAGATTGGAATAAGAAAAGCGCTCGGTGCAAGAATGAGCAACATCGTGTTCATCTTAACCAAGGAATTCATTTTGCTCATTGGGATCGCAAATGTTCTCGCCTGGCCAATCATCTATCTTGTCATGAATGGTTGGCTGGATAATTTTGCAACTCGCATCACAATTGGAATATCTGTATTCTTATTTGCCGGATTACTTGTAATCGTCATTGCAATGCTTACAGTAGGGTATAAAACCTTCGTCACGGCAAAATCCAATCCGATTCATGCCTTGAGATACGAATAGAAATCAAGGATAATGATTAACTTGATTGACCTAACCAACCAATGTAACTATTCATGAAAAGTTCTTTTTCAAAAAAGCATTCAATCGGAAATGCTATTATAATCCTAGCTATTGTTTCCGTCTGTTTGGTTTCATGTCAACCCTCAGCAGAAAGCTCAGATTTCAAAGTGGCAGTTGTTCGCTACTCTCATGAGACCTGTACATTCTGTCCTGGAGGTGATACAGAAATTGAAGATTGGAGAGGTCTCGCAGAGGGCGAAGATCTTCTCAATTCGCGCGGATACATTGGAGGGTTTGTCAAAAGAGCGAGAAATTATGGTGACATTTCCCTTATTGGGGTAAGATCACCTGGAGGTGTATTTGGAGGATCATCCAGAAGTTGGAATAGCGAGGAAAGCTTTGATCATTTCATGGGAATGATCCTGGAAGACATCAAGACCAATATGCCACTGGATGGTGTGTATTTAGCCCTCCATGGAGCAATGGCCGTTCGAAATGTCCCTAGACCTGAGGCTGAAATAGCGAAGAGAATCAGAGAAATCGTAGGGTCTGATGTTCCCATTGTTGGAACTTTTGATTTGCATGGCAATGAGGATAAAGAGTTTTTGCAATGGGCAGATGGAGCTTTTGTAACAAAACGCTTCCCTCATTATGATAGCTATCATCAGGGTGAAAGGGCGGCTCATTACATGAGAAACATGATGCTTGGTACCTACAAGCCAGCAAAAGCTACAAGAAAGCCTGGTATCATCTCTCCCACTGTTGTACAGTGGACAGGACAATCTCCTGCTATGGACATTATGGAACGCGCGCGCCGCTGGGAGGCACGACATGCGGATGTCTTTGTAAGCGTATTTTATGGATTCCCATGGTCAGATGTCCCGGATGTTGGAACCACCATCCATGTCATGACCAATGGAGATCAGCAATTAGCAGATAGCATTGCTGAAGACATGAACGAATTCACATGGCGTGTTCGAAAAGAATTTGTAGATCGGGATTATCCAATGCCCGATGTAGCTGCGGCAAGAACAGTAGCCGCAGTAAGAAATGGTGCAACTCCTGTCGTGTTAGGGAATTACTCTGATCGACCAGGAGATGCAACCTGGATTCTAAAAGCTCTTCTCTCCAAAAACCTGAAAAACATCATTTACAGTGCGCTGCGTGACGAAAAAGTGCTGGATTCATTGGTGAATATCAACGCCCAAGTTGGGGATTCCTTTGATTTTAATGTTGGTGGATTCACTGGCCCACAAGCTGGCACTCCAATCCGATTAAAAGGAACCATTAAGTACTTTGGTCCAAGATGGGGATACGACAATGTGGCTGCTGTAGAATTGCCAGGTAACAACCTTGTTATTGTGGTTCCGGCATACGAACAAATAATCTATCCTTCCCAGCTCACGTTCGATACGATCAATGCAGATGACTATGACATATTCGTAGTTAACTCAAGGGTGCATTTCAGGCGAGGTTTTGATGAAACCGGGTACGCAAAGACCATCATGGTGGTAGATGCCCCTGGCCCCTGGATTGGTACCACACGACTTGATGCTTTGGACTATCAAAATGTAGATCTGCAATCATTGTATCCATATAACGATCAATAGATACGGTCAAGGCTGAGCATTCATGGCTTGCATGAATTGTTCCCGGAAAGAGGCACCAATTGGAATTTTTCGATCACCAATGTGTACTTGTGCATTTTCCAAAACCGAAACATGTTTGAGCGCTACGATGAATGACCTATGAACCTGAATGAAGTCATTAGAGGAGAGGCGCTGGAGAGACTCCTTCACACTGGCTCTGGATAGAATTTTCCTTTCCTTGGTATGATAGATCATATAATGACCCTCTTTTTCCAAATACAAAATATCTGCTTTTCTAATTCTGTAAACCTTGGGCCCACTTTTTATTGTAAGGAAATCTTCGATCGTTGAGTTGACCACATCCGGATACAATCTTGACTTGACTCGATTTGCAGATTTGAGAAAACGAGAAAATTCAATGGGCTTCAAAAGATAATCTACAACATCCAGATCATAACTTTCGAGTGCATGTTGAGGATAGGCTGTAGTGAATATGACCAGTGGTGAATGTTTGAGTAGAGTTGGTAACTGAAGTCCTGTAATATCTGGCATGTTAATGTCCAGAAATAAAAGTTGGATTTCATTCTCATTCAAGAACGAGATTGCCTCGGTTGGATCTCGGAAAGTGGCGTTCAACTCAAGAAAATCTACCTTCTTAACGTATTCCTTTATAATGGAAATCGCACGTGGTTCATCATCGATGGCTACAGAACTTATCATTCGTACCTAATTTCCAGGACTACTTTAAAGGCATCTCCAGTTTCATCTATGTCGAGGCTATGTTTCTTACCATAGATCAAATTCAACCTTCGGGAAACATTCGAAATACCCATTCCCATTGACTCCTCACCCCTTTTGTAAATCGTGTTTTGAATAACAAATTTCAATCTTTTCTCTTCAATAGCCAGGTGTATCAGTATGACCGACTTTGATTTATGATCAATGCCATATTTAAAGGCGTTTTCTACAAAAGGGATTAAAATCATTGGAGCGATGGTTACTCCCGAAGTTTCACCTTCTATCTGAAAATCCACCTCCAACTCCCCTTCATCAACTCTTAGGAATTGAATAGCGGTAAGATCCTTTATATAAGTAATCTCCTTTGTTATGGGGATAAGTTCTTCATCGTTTTCATATAGCATAAACCGAAGTATTCCCGATAATTTCCCTATTGCTTCAGTGGCCTCCGAATCCTTGTTCTTCAAAGTAATGGAATAAATATTGTTCAAGGTGTTGAACAAAAAGTGGGGATGGATTTGGGATTTCAACAGCTTCAATTCGGTACCAAGTTTTTCCTCCATCAATTCGCGCTTGTGCTTTTCATGAAACATCCAATCCTTAGTAAACCGATAAATGAAGGCAAAAATGAGAACGGCAAGATTTATAGCCCATGCTGGTCCTCCTATGTCACGGATTGGCGTCTCATAGGAAAGTGTGTACATTTCTCTAATACTTCCCGGAAGATCAAAACGCATTTTTAACCATTCCTCTACCAAATACTCAAGTCCTGTGGCTCCTACATAAACAATAACAATTGACCCCAAAAACTTGATATACTGACGTTGAGATAGGAATTTCGGAATGATTAGGTACACCAAGGAACCAAAAACAATTGCATTACCTAACCCTCCGATAAAAAGTGCATAGTAGATGGTACCGTCCATAACATTAAACGGATAGGAAAAAAGGTATTCTCCGGCATCAATGAAATTCCAAAGAAGTATCAACAGATATATCCCAGCAATAATGAGTGGCTCGGACCACTTGAAAGATGTTTTTAGTGTATCTATCAATCGAATCCTTTCCTAGTTTGATTGATCAAGATAGGAAACATAGTACACTCCAGCCTTGATGAGATTATTCAAGTAATTGCTTCCAAACGCATCATCCGGCATAGCCCAAACATCAAAACCCACTTTGTAGATACCGTCTTTTCGACCAAGATTAGAAAGTGGTTTATCCCTCAGTGTATTTCCAGTGCCGTTCACTGCTTCAATCATGTGACATCCACCGCAACTCTCCACCCGAAGATCCTTGATCATGTCTCGTATCTTACCAGCACTGGCTCCTCCATCTACTTCCTGGATCATCTTTTTTAAACCATCAGAACTATTCTTTGCTGATTTCCTATACTCACCCATCGCTTGTTGATCCATTAACCCATCAAGCAGTTCCACATTTTCAATCAAGGATTCAAAGACCTCCACTCGTTCCTGGTACCATTTGATTTTGGGAACAATGTCCTGACCTGTCAGCGCCATCGTTCTTCTAATCAAGAAGTTGTTTCCAAACATTAGCACAGGGTGTTCATATAAATACCTCTTTTTTTCGTCTAAACCGGAGATGTATTCATCCCTTTCCATGATGGTCATCATTTCAGAACTAGATAACAGATTTCTCTTTTTATCAAACTGACGATAAAAGTTTTCGATTGCTGCTTCTGAATCTTGATTCACAAAATCGTTCCCCCAAATACGAACACGTTCAATTAAACCACTCTCCAATACTGTGATTCCAAGGTACGCACTATCATAGCTTCCGGTCTGTAACGGAAACAGGATGATTCGGATATTAGTCACCCCATTTCCAACATCAGTACTAGCCGAATACACGCGCAGACTATCCATCTCTTCAGGCATTGGGTCAAGATAGGTGTTCATTAACTCCCCAATTGAGGGATCATATTCCGTCACTTTTTGAATTTTCTCAAGATCCAACCACAATCCAGATCCAAGTTCAATTCCATCAATCACTCCGGAACCTAAACTGCTGCTGCACCGCGATTGAATCATGAGAAACATTATAGTAACCAGAAAAAATAGCGTCTTATAAAATCTTCTCATTTTATGTTTTTTCTAAAATCAGTAGTCAATATGAAATAGCCAATTACTTGGCACAGATACCAGAATTTTGGTTGCGAATGAAGGATTTTCAGGTGTGTTAATGATGAAATAACTAACTTAAACCTCGAAACAAATAACCTGACCATGAAATTTTTAAAATGGGCATTGCCCATCCTTTTGATTATTGGATGTACTTCTTCAGACGAAAAAGCAGTCAATAAATACACCATTGAACAATTCTATGAAAACATTAAGCTTGGAGGAGGAAGCTTTTCTTCTGATGAGTCAAAATTGCTAATCAGCAGCAACGAATCTGGCATTTACAACGCTTACGAGATAAATGTCGAAAGCGGTGAAAAGACTATGCTAACTAACTCAACAGAGGAATCATACCTCGCCCAGAGTTACTTTCCCACTGATGATCGATTCATCTATTCATTTGATGAAGGGGGCAACGAGAACTTTAAAGTTTATATGATGTCAACAGATGGAGTGGCTAAAGACCTCACTCCAGGTGACAGCATTCGAAATGGGTTTTGGGGTTGGAGTCGAGATGATCAAAGCATGTTTTTGACTTCCAACAAAAGGGATCCACGATTCATGGATATCTATGAATTAACGATTGCCTCAATGGATGAAGAAAACCCAATTAGCGAGATGTTGTATCAAAACAACGACGGACTCAATGTAGCATCCATTTCTCCTAATAAACGCTATTTCGCACTAACGCAAACGCTTACAAGTGCAGATTCCAAAATGTTCCTTTATGACAAAGAAACTGGTGAGAAAAAAGACATAAGTGTACATGAAGGCGATGTTCAATATAGCCCTCAGTTTTTCAGTCTTGACAATTCAGAACTTTTCTACACCACGGATCAAGATGCCGAGTTTGTTTACCTCGCCAAACTGAATATCGAAAGTGGCGAAGTTGAAAAAGTGTATGAGGACAATTGGGATGTATGGTATTCGTATCCATCCAGGAATGAAAAATACAGGGTCGTGGGCATCAACCAGGATGCGAAGACAAATGTGAAAATTTTCGATCTTGAAAACGGCGGAGAAGTGCAGCTTCCTGAAATACCTGGTGGTAGTATCTCTTCCGTTGGCATTTCCAAAAGCGAGAAGCTAGCCAGACTGACCGTTAGCACTTCATCTTCACCTAATAACATGTACCTGTACAATTTTGAAACAGGTGACCTTAAGAAACTGACAAATACACTAAACCCTGCAATGCAAGCGGAAGACTTAGTGGAAGGACAAGTTGTAAGATTCAAATCATTTGATGGTACTGAGATTCCAGCCATTTACTATCAACCAAAGGAAGCTTCAGCTACTAACAAAGTACCGGCACTTGTAAGAGTACATGGAGGTCCAGGTGGTCAATCTAGGCTTAACTATTCAGAACTAAATCAATACCTTGTCAATCATGGATACGCGATCCTAGCTGTAAACAATAGAGGAAGTAGTGGATATGGCAAAACCTTCTTCCATATGGATGACAAAAATCATGGAGACAAAGATCTAAAGGATTGTGTTGCTGGCAAGGATTTCCTTGAATCCACGGGGGTGATTGATATGGAAAAAGTTGGGATCATCGGTGGTTCATATGGTGGTTATATGACAATGGCCGCTTTGGCGTTTGAACCAGAAGCCTTCGATGTTGGTGTTAACATTTTTGGAGTCACTAATTGGTTGCGAACGCTCAAGTCCATCCCACCTTATTGGGAAAGCTTTCGAAAAGCTCTGTACGATGAACTTGGGGATCCATTCTCGGAAGATTCCGTTAGACTTTACAATATATCTCCTCTTTTTCACACGCAGAATGTGACCAAGCCTTTATTGGTGTTGCAAGGAGCAAATGATGTCCGTGTCTTGCAAGTGGAATCCGATGAGATCGTTGCAGGTGTGAAAGCCAACGGAGTCCCTGTTGAATATATCATTTTCGATGATGAAGGACATGGGTTCAGAAAGAAAGAGAATGAGATTGAAGGATATGGAAAAATTAAAGTCTTTCTTGATAAATACTTAAAACAACTAGAAGAAGCAGATTAAATGAAGCGAACCAAATGGGTAGAACG
>JANQST010000167.1 GCA_028279155.1 Cyclobacteriaceae bacterium | reverse complement strand
TTCTGGCTTACCAGACAACCAAATCTACGCAATGCACACTGATGAAGGTGGAGGTGTTTGGATCGCTCATCCGTTTGGATTGACAAGTGTTTCTCCTCTTTTTCCAGCATTTAGCTATTCCAATTTTCCGGGTTTGAAAGGTAATTTGACGGGTATATTTCAACACAATCAAACACTTTGGGTCACAACCAGTCTCGGCCTTTTCTACTTCGATACAGATACGATATTCAAAAATCATGTCTACTATACACAGGTAACTACTCGTAAAGCTCCACCAAAACCTACGCCAACACCAGTAGTTGCTGACACCAAAAAAAAGAAAAAAGGACTAAGGGGACTCTTTAATAAAAAGAAAGACATACAGGCTTCATCAGATAAGCAAGATTCTAAGAAAAAGAATTTGTTCAGCAAGATTGTTAAAGGCGTAGAAGATATCCTTGAAAAGCCCGGCAATACTGAGAGAGTAAGTAGAAAACAGGCGAAAAACACAAAATACGTACGTAGAGTCCGAAAAGTTCCAACCAGGATAAATCACCATTTTGCGAAAGTTGATGGAACAGATGGAAAATATTTCGACCTGATCAAATACAATGAGCATCTCCTATTAGTTGGTAATACCGGAATCTACGAAGTAGGAAAAGATGGTTCTGAACTCGTCATTTCTGAAAATGTAAAAACTGCGCTAGTCACATCCGATGGACACCTATTAATCAGTACGCATGACTTTCATTTGAAATCTTTCACGCTACTCAATGACATTTGGGTAGAGCAAAGTAGTGAGGAGCTTGAAGATATCATTGTTAATATCAATGAAGATTCCAGCGGAAAAATATGGCTAGCTGGATCTGCCAATCTTTACAACGTTTCGCTTACAGATAGTTCTTTCATTTTTACCAAACAGTATGCGCTAAACAACAAATTTTTAGACGATGTAGACATCATCGAAAGATCTGATACCACTTACTTCATAAACGCTCAAGGATATTATTACTATGACAATGCAGCTGATGAAATCAAAGAAAATACGCAGTTGAGCACTCAAATTGGGCCAGCAATCTCCTCCATTAGTGAGCCTACGAAAGACAGAGTCTGGATCAACAATGGAAAAACATGGTTTCTCATCAATGACAAAGGGGATGTAACGCAATATGATTACATGAGTCTGTTCAAAGACCTAATTTCCATTTCTAAGAACAGGAATTCAAACGAATTCTGGTTGCTTACTAGAGAAAATCAACTACTCAAATACGACCCGGCTAAGAGCAGTGAACTTGCATCCTACCAGCTCTTTATTAAGAAATTGACTAACCAAAAAGGAGTCATTGACAAGCGATCAAAATTTTCGCTTTCATATGATGAGAATTTCCTCACCGTCGAGCTTTCAAAGCCAGATTACCTTGGCATGCTAAATTCGGAATTTCAATACAAACTCGAAGGTTTGCATTCTGATTGGTCCGAATGGACAAAAAGCAAGTCAATTGACTTTAGCTATTTACCTCCAGGACAATATTCCTTGAATGTAAGATCGAAAGATGCGTTTGGAAGATTTGAGGAAGCAAGTGTTTTGGACTTTTCCGTAAAGAGCCCCTACTGGCAGCGTCCATGGTTCTATGCATTGCAGATTCTCTTTTTCGGAACATTAGTAATTGTTTCATCAAGAATGAATCAGTCCAAAACTCAAAATCAATTGATTAGTGGAGGGTTATCTGTTCTGACATTAGTTTTGATCATTGAGTTTATTCAATCAGCGGCTGGTTCATTATTGAATATTCAAAGCACACCTGTGGTTGATTTCTTAATTGATGTTTTTGTGGCATTATTGATCTTCCCGCTTGAAAAATTCTTACGAGAATTTCTTTCTAAAGGAAAAGTTGATGATTCGATTGCTCAGGTGAAAGCCTTAAAGAAGCAAAAGCAATCTACCTAGGATTAGAAATTTCCAAAAAGCCAGTTTCCAGGAGCATTTTCGTCATCGCTTCGGAAAAATTCCTGAACAGCACTTATTAACTCGCCTCTGCTAATCAGGTCATCGTGGTTGAGGTCAATTTTTCTGAAAGCTTTAGCGGCGAACCTAACTTCAATGCGATATGCGCAAAAAAGATCAATAAACTCATCCAGCGAGATATACCCGTCCTTGTCAGCATCAAAATTGTCAAATATCTCTCCAGCGAAATCTTGCACATAGTCGTTGTAAAGCGATTCATTCCCATTGATGATCACTTTATCAGCAAATTCCACCAAATGAGCCCAATTGGCTATGTCCGTGTCATTGTTAACAAAATGATTGAATTTCTTCCATTCTTCTGAAAACTTGGCGATAACCTTATTATGCTCAGCACTCCCCTCCTTCAGACCCCATAAAACACACAAATTTTCAGCTATAGCTAAAAAATCCGTTTCTTCTATCACTCCATTACGATCGAAATCAAGAATGTAAAAAAAGCGTTCTAATTTGTTGGTTTGGAATTCCGTAAGCATACCAGGCGATTAATACATGACAAAAATACTTAATATTGGGATTCTTAAGATTCCTCATCTTCGTTGTAATTTTGAGCGGATAAAAACAGCCACTTAAAAATAAGAATTTCTTAAGCCAAAAGATCCCAATACAATATCATGTCAGCAACTGCAGAAATCATCACCATTGGCGATGAAATTCTTTATGGTCAAACTCTAGACACTAATTCGCACTGGATCAGCGGCGAACTTGATCAGATAGATATCAAAGTCATCCGCAAAACCACAGTTCCTGATCTTGAGGATCAAATATTATCCGCGTTTGAAGAGGCCGAGAAAAGAGCCGATATTATTTTAATCACTGGCGGACTCGGTCCGACCAATGACGACCTGACCAAGCCAACCCTAGCCAAATACTTCAGTGTGGAGCTGGAAATGAATCAAGCAGCATTGGCGGAAATAACAGAGCGATACGAGCGTGCAGGGTGGGAATTGAATGAACTGAACAGAGGCCAGGCCATTCAACCAATAGGATCAACAAAGATCACCAATGATCTGGGGACAGCACCAGGTATTTGGCTTGAAAGAAACAACACTATATTTATTTCAATGCCAGGAGTCCCATTTGAAATGAAGGGAATGATGGAGAAAGAGATTTTACCCAAGCTTAAGAGCCGGTTTGTAAAAGGTAAGATCTACCATAAAATCATTAGAACCGGGGGAATTCCTGAATCCAAATTGGCAGAGAAGCTACAGGATTGGGAAGGAAATCTTCCTTCTCACATTAAGCTTGCTTATTTGCCGACGTTAGCACAAGTCAAGTTAAGACTGACGGCAACAGGTTCAGACATGGTTCAGTTGGAAAATGATGTTGAGGAGCAGATCAGTCTTTGTATGCCGCTCATAGAAAAATATGTATATGCCACTGGCAACATTGAATTGGAAGAACGAGTGGGTCAGCTACTTCGGGAGCAAAATAAAACCATCGCTTGTGCTGAAAGCTGTACTGGTGGATACCTGTCCCACCTGATCACTTCTGTTCCAGGTAGTTCAGACTACTTTCAGGGGTCCTATGTAGCGTATTCGTATGATATCAAAGAAAAAGCTTTACAAGTAGACCACGAGATATTGGAAACGCTCGGGGCGGTTAGTGAAGAGGTGGTAATCCAAATGGCAGAGAATATTCGTAAAGTTTTTGATACTACAATTGGAGTATCATTGAGTGGAATTGCCGGTCCTGGAGGTGGAACAGAAGACAAGCCCGTTGGTACGGTCTGGATCGCATATAGTGATGGTGAAAAGACAGAAGCCAAAAAATTTGTTTTCGCAAAAGATCGTAAATTGAATATCCAATTAAGCGCTATGGTTGCTCTGAATATGGTTCGTTCCAATTTGATGCGCATATCATAAAAAGGTACACTTTTGATGGCAATTGCTTTTATCTCTTACTTCTTGAAATTCAAAATAAAATTTTGAAAATTTACATTTTAAAGAAATTTAAATTTAATATTTTTCTAAAATCCATACGTACACCTTTTTTATACCCCCTTTTACTATCTTTGCAAAGGATCAATTAAATGCGATAAATCATGGCGACAGTTGAAATGGTCATGCCTAAAATGGGCGAAAGTGTTATGGAAGGAACGGTTCTTTCCTGGATGAAAAATGTTGGTGAAACAATTGAAGAAGATGAGTCCATTCTGGAGGTCGCCACTGATAAAGTAGATACGGAAATTCCATCAACGCACGCAGGTGTTTTGAAAGAAATTCTTGCACAGGAAGGAGATGTCATTGAAGTTGGGAAGCCAATCGCAATAATTGAAACTGATGGAGAATCCGCTGAGCCATCCAATGGCAGTCCTGCCCCGGAAGTTCAGCAAGATCCTGTAGAAAAAGCAGAGGAAATTTTAGAAACTGCAATAGCTACAACTTCTTCGAATGGAAACGGTGTACCAAGGGTGTCTGATTCAGGGAAATTCTATTCTCCTCTGGTAAGAAGCATCGCCAAAGAAGAAAACATTTCTATTGTTGAGCTTGACGCCCTGAGTGGATCCGGAAAAGAAGGCCGGGTAACAAAGAAAGATATCCTTGCTTACGTTAAAACACGTAAACCTGGAGGAGTTCCTGCTCCAGCCACCCAAGCTCAACCAGCTGTACATCAACCAGCACCCGTTGCTGTCAGTGGTGCGGACGAGATCATCGAGATGGATAGGATGCGTAAAATGATCGCTGAGCGTATGGTGGCATCCAAGCATATCTCTCCGCACGTGACCTCCTTCGTTGAGGCAGATGTGAGTAAAGTGGTTGCCTGGAGAAACAAAATAAAGGAGTCATTTAAGGCGCGCGAAGGAGAAAGTTTGACCTTCACTCCTATCCTAATTGAAGCCATTGTGAAAGCAATCAAAGATTTCCCAATGATCAATGTTCAGGTGGATGGAGACAACATTGTTAAGAAGTCAGCTATAAATATTGGAATGGCAACTGCTCTTCCTTCCGGAAACCTGATTGTTCCTGTAATTCACAATGCTGATCAGCTTAGTCTACTCGGTCTTACTAAAAAGGTCAATGATCTAGCCAGGAGAGCACGTGAAAACAAACTCAAGCCGGACGAATTACAGGGAGGTACCTATACAGTATCTAATGTGGGATCGTTTGGGAATGTGATGGGAACACCGATAATCATGCAGCCGCAAGTCGCAATTATGGCTTTAGGAGCAATTCAGAAAAAGCCTTCCGTGGTTGAAACCCCCGAAGGTGATCTAATCGGAATCAGAAGTAAAATGTTCCTCTCACACAGCTATGACCATAGAGTTGTAGACGGGGCACTTGGAGGTATGTTCGTAAGAAAAGTTGCAGACTACCTTGAAGCACATGATCTTGACCGAACGGTCTAGTTTCTACCTGGATCTTTTCATTTTTCTCCTCAGCACGAATCCATAAATCGTAGGATTGATCTTTCCATAACCTACAAAATTTTTGGAGGTGAGAAAGGAGGTATATGAAGGACCAACCTTAAATGATCCAACATCAACTAAATATGTAAATCGATAGGAGGTTATGGCACTCGAATAACTCTCAAACTCACTATTTGAAAAATCAATAAGTTTTGTCCTTCCGCCTAATTCAACGCCAAGGGTTCCCACGCTTAGAATTCCTCTATGCCGATAGTCTAACCCAGCATTTAAGCCAAGGTCCAATCTATTATTTAGGATGATGACCGAAGCCAGCCTGCTGAATCGTCATTGTTGCTACTGGTAGATCAAAAGAATCATCACCTATACGGTCGCAGCTAAAGATAATGGCAACTAAAAGAATGGGTTTAAATAAATATTTCATCAGACACTAGTTTTGTTTCTATATCTATAGTCTCGAACTTTATTGAAAACGCTGCATTAAGTAGAAAACAATTGGTTGATTAAAGGACCTAGTTCTGTAATGAATTCACATGCTCATGACCATCATGATCACTCCGAAGGAAACATTAAGGTTGCCTTCTTCCTCAACTTAATCTTTTCTATTGTTGAAATAATCGGTGGTGTGCTCACCAATAGTGTGGCTATCATATCAGATGCTGTCCATGACCTTGGGGACAGTTTCACACTCGGTATTTCCTGGTATTTCGCCAAAGCTTCAAAGAAGAAAAGAGACACTAAGTTTTCATATGGTTATAAGCGATTAACTGTCATTGGAGCCTTGATTAGCTCCATCGTACTGGTGATAGGTTCTGTTTTCGTTGTATCTGAAGCAATCCCAAGACTTTTGAATCCGATTAAGCCAGACACCACCGGTATGATTGGACTTGCTATTGCCGGTGTAATTGTCAATGGTCTGGCAGCCTATCGACTTAGCAAAGGTCACTCGATCAATGAAAAGGCAGTTTTCACTCATTTATTGGAAGATGTACTGGGTTGGGCAGCAACGCTAATTGGAGCAGTACTGATCCATTTCTTCGATTTTCCAATCATTGATCCAATTCTATCAGTGCTTATCGCATTGTTTATTCTATACAATGTATATCGAAACCTTCGAGAAAGTTTTCAAATCATCTTACAAGGAACTCCTTCCAATGTAGACATGAAGAAAATTCATGCTACTCTACTCGAAATTCCAGGAATAGTAAATTTTCACGACTGCCATTCCTGGACAATGGACGGCAGCTATAACATTTTATCGGCTCACCTGGTTGTAGAAAATGATCAATCCCTCAAACAGCTTGAAGTCATCAAGGCTGAGGTTAAAAAGAAACTAGATAAACTTGGAATCAACCAAACGACAATTGAATTCGAAACCGAAGATGAAATCTGCGAGCCTTGCTAAATTCGTGAATGTATGCGCTGCAATTACGTATTAGCCACAATTTTATTTCTTAGTTCTTTTCTAGGCGAGGCTCAAAAAATTCTAAAAAGGGAGCTCCAAGTGGAAAACGACAATGATGCATACACCCTTAATTTTTCACGTGACCAATACTATAGTCAAGGAGTCGCACTTAGATATCGTATTCTTACTGACACATCAAAATGGAAACCCACTCTTGAGAAGAAGGTAAGATCTTATGTACTAAATCATCGATTCTATACAGCAAAGCATCTTTGGTGGGAAGACACAACTGAAATGGATCGACCGTATGCTGGTCAGATCACACTATCAGCCACCAACGAGTATTACTTTAAGAATAGCTCATATATATACCTTGAATTAGAGCTCGGGTGGATGGGGCCTGCATTGAGAATGGGAGACCTTCAATACAACTGGCACAAGCTATTTGGCATGCAACTTCCTCTAGGATGGGACTATCAAATCGAAGATTCTCCTATTATAAATATTTATGGAAAATATGCGAAAGCACTTCTTCAGGGTGAGGACATGGATCTTTCGACAGAATCCAACTTTGCATTTGGCACAGGGTTTAGTCACGTCAGACAGGAATTCGTTTATCGCCTTGGCAATTTCTTACCCATTCACCAATCTACGCAATACAATGGAGCAATTGGGCGAGTCAATAAAGGCCCTAAACAATTTGAAGGCTATTTCTTCTTGAGTCCGGGAGTAGAGTATGTGACATACAATAGCACAATTGAAGGAGGTATTGTTGGACCGGAATCTGTTTTTACCAAAACTTCTGAAAAGTGGGTATTTCAGACACGAGCTGGGGTTTTACTTAGCTGGACAAAGTTCGATTTCGCGCTATTTTACTACAGGAGAACAAAAGAAACGCCGGAATCTACCTATCACAAATACGTTGGAATAAGGATGGCTCAACGATTTTAATGCCCGCCAATCATAAACCCCATTAACCATTCCAAGAAAAAGAACTTTAGTTCATTATTGAGCATCATATATTTGGAATAACCTAACTAGATATTTACTATATCCTCAGCAAACAACCGAAATCATGTTACAAAAAATCATATCTCTTTCCTTAATTGTTAGTCTAGTGGCTTGTACGCCTCCTAAGCAGGAATCTGAAGCCAATTTCAACATTGAATTTGAAAAATTCGAATTGGATAATGGCTTGGATGTAGTGTTCCATATCGATAGGTCTGATCCTGTTGTAGCAGTAGCTTTAACTGCTCACGTTGGATCAGCAAGAGAAAAAACAGGACGCACAGGATTTGCACATCTTTTTGAACATTTACTGTTTCTTGAATCCGAAAACCTTGGGAAGGGAGGGTTGGACAAAATGAGTGCTAGAATTGGAGGTTCAGGGGCCAACGGATCAACCTCACGAGATAGAACCAACTATTTCCAAACAGTCCCGAAAGATGCACTAGAAAAAATGATTTGGGCAGAGGCGGATAAACTAGGATGGTTCATTAGTACTGTCACGGACCCGGTGTTGGCCAAGGAAAAACAAGTTGTTAAAAATGAAAAAAGACAAGGAGTCGATAATCAGCCGTATGGTCATACCAATTATGTGATTGACAAAAACTTGTACCCGGAAGATCATCCATACAATTGGCAAGTGATTGGGTCTTTGGAAGACTTACAAAATGCGACATTGGATGATGTTAAAGAATTCTTCAATAGCTGGTACGTTCCGAACAATACTACGCTGGTAATCTCTGGTGATTTCGATCAAAACCAAGCCAAAGAATGGGTGAAAAAATATTTTGACGAAGTAAAAGCCAGTGAAGAAATAGCTCCATTAACAAAACAGGCAGGAAGAGTTGAGCAAACAGTGAAACTATACCATGAAGACAATTTCGCAAGACTTCCTGAATTGACAATGGCATGGCCTACTGTTGAACTTTATCACCCTGACTCCTACCCGCTTGCTGTTTTGGCTAGATATCTGTCTCGAGGAAAAACTGCTCCTCTTTACCAGGTATTGGTAGAAGATCAACAGCTTACAGCCAATGTTCGTATGTTCAACCGAACTTCGGAATTGGCAGGTCAAACGCATCTCGCTGTTAGGGCATTCGCTGATAAAGACCTGGATGAAGTACTTAACGCTATTCAAGAGTCATTTTCAAAATTTGAACAAGAAGGGATTTCCGAAAAAGATCTAAGCCGAATAAAAGCAGGTCAGGAAACACAGTTTTATAACCGGCTCTCAAGTGTGCTAGGTAAAGGTTTCCAATTGGCTCAATACAACATTTTTGCCGATGATCCGGGATTCATCAACCAAGACATTCAAAACATTTTGAAGGTTACATCAGAAGATGTGATGCGTGTATACAATACCTATTTAAAAGACAAGAATTTTGTAGCAACAAGCTTCGTTCCAAAAGGAAGATTGGAGCAAACATTGGAAGGGTCAGAAAAGGCAGAAGTTGTTGAAGAAGCAATACAGCTTGGAGCAGAGGAGTCTTTCGATGCATCCATTGCTGCAACATATGAGCCAACACCTTCAACATTTGACCGAAGTACTGAACCTCCATATGGTGAAGCTCCTGAAGTCACAGTTCCTGAAGTATGGGAAGGTCAGCTCAGCAATGGACTTAAGGTTTACGGTATAGAAAACACCGAAGTACCATTGGTTCAATTTAATATTATCGTTGAGGGTGGTTTGCTTTTGGAAAATCCTGAGAAAGTTGGAGTTTCCAATCTGCTAGCTACCATGCTGACAAAAGGAACAAAAAACAAAACTCCTCAGGAATTAGAAGCTGCTATTGAGCAATTAGGAGCCAATATCAATGTGTTTGCCCAGCAGGAAAACATCACAATTACAGGTAATACTCTAGCTAAAAACTACGATGCAACGATTGACCTGCTTGAAGAGATTTTACTTGAGCCAAGGTGGGATGATATTGAGTTCAATTTGGCGGTTCAACAGGTGACCAGTCAGATTCAGCAGCAAGAAGCCAATCCTAATTCAGTCGCTCAAAACGCATATAATCTCTTGATCTATGGGGAAAACAATATAAAATCCAAGAACAGTCTCGGATCAATTTCCTCAGTCAGCTCTATCTCGATAGAAGACCTAAAAGATTATTATGCTAAAAATTGGTCTCCTTCTATTTCAAGAATGCATGTGGTTGGGGCTATGAGTCAGGATGCGATTATGAATTCCTTGAAAGGACTTGAAAGCGGCTGGGTAAACAAAGAAGTCACGATTCCTCGGGCCAGTGTTCCTGATGCTCCACAAAAGTCCCAGGTGTACTTCTTTGATGTACCGAATGCAAAGCAATCTGTACTTAGAATCGGATATCCAGCACTGGCTGTTACTGACGAGGATTATAACGAAGCGACGGTTGCCAACTATATCCTTGGCGGTGGGGGATTTGCCTCAAGACTTACACAAGAACTAAGAGAAGGAAAAGGCTACACTTACGGAATTGGCTCCTCTTTTTCTGGATCAAAAGACCGAGGTGCATTTACCATTGGCAGTGGTGTGCGTAGCAATGTTACACTTGAATCTGTTCAGTTGGTTAAGGACATTTTGGAAAACTACGGATCAACATATACAGATAAGGATCTTGAAACTACCAAGGGATTTCTGATAAAAAGTAATGCCAGAGCCTTTGAAACAGCGGGTGCTAAACTTAGAATACTTCAAAACATCAGCGCCTATGGTTGGGACTATGATTATGTGAAACAGCGGGAAGAAATTGTTAAAGGCATGACTGTAGATCGCATCAAAGAACTCTCGGATCAATACCTGGATGCGAACAAAATGATATGGTTGGTTGTAGGAGACGCAAAAACGCAACTTGATCGAATGAAAGATCTTGGATTCGGAGATCCTATCTTAATCAATGATATGACGCCTCCGGAGAGATAACAAATTGATAAGGGTTTTTCATCACTACATGCTGTAATTTTTAAGCGTACAGAACGGTGATTTAGCCTAAAAATCATCGATTATTCTTCTTCATTTATCGAATATTTGGAAATATCGATATTATCAGAATAATATCCTTAATGTGCTTGTATATAGTTTAAACATAGAATTATAGTCTACAAATAGTATATTATCCAAATATCATTTGGAATTAGCTGTAACCCGAAACTTTATTTACTCGTGTAATTAAGTGAGGAATTCCCACTCTGAAGACGGTTTGAGGCGGTGTAGCTATACAGTTCTTTCACTTATTGTTTCACATTTAAACCTTTAACGACTATGATCTTACTAGGAATTATAATCATTCTCTTTGGCCTGTTCATGTTCTACCTTCGGCCAAATCTCAGCGACGAAAATCAATTTGAAGACGGTGTACTTATCCGACGCAAAGCACCTCCTTTCTTCCTCATGTTTACCAAAAAAATATCCTTAACTATTGCAATGGTAGGATTCATGTTTACTATGCTACCCTACCATTTTTTCTGGGCAGAACCAGGCTATCAATACTTTCTTGTTTATCCTACAGGACATAGTGATGTGGTAATGAGTCAGGGAATTAAATTCAGAGGATTTGCCAAAATCGTCCCTTGGCAGAAATACATTGACGTCAAGGTGGTAGAACAGGGTGATGAGTTGAAAGATATCGAGGGTCTGATGAAACCCATACCGATTCGATTCATCGATCAGGTGACTGCAGAAGTGAAAATTTCAGGCCGGTTCCAGCTACCAACTGATGAAGAAGCATTCATCACATTGGCAATCAAATACCGAACCATGGATAACTTAGTTCAAAACACGCTGATCCCAACCATTCGCGAACAAACCAACAACACTGGTTACATGTTTGCTGCCCAGGATTACATTTCAGGAGAAGCGCAAAGCTTCAGACAAACATTGGATGAGCAATTGAAAGATGGTGCCTATGCGGTAATCAAAATAGAACACAGAGACACGGTATTCAATGACATCCAGGCTGAAAAAGGTCGGACGATCAAGGAGATAAGAACAAGCTATACTGTTGAGCAGGTATTAGAAGATGGACTGCCAAAGCGTATCCCACACGAATTGACAGAGAATAACATTATCGTATCGCAAGTAATCATTGATGACGTAGAGCTAGAGCCAATATTTAAACAAAGACTTGAAGCTCAGCGAGACGAGTCTGCGAAAAGGCAAATCGAGCAGCAAAAGGTAGAGACTGCAAAAGCTGCCCAGGCCCGGATTATTGCTGAAGGTGAGCGCGACAAAGCAGCGGAACGAGTGACGCAGGAAAAAGAGCAGGTTAAGCAGTTGATTGCGATCGAGACCAAGCTTAAGCAAGAGCGAACCAACAAAGATCTTGCAGCAATAGCGCTGGAGACGGAACGCTTGAAGGCTCAGCAGAAAAAAGTCGCTGCAGATGCTAAGGCTTATGAAAATACCAAGCTAGTAACGGCCGGATTGACTCCACAGGAGCGTGCAGAATGGGAATACAAAACTTCAGTAGGTGTAGCTGGTGAATTATCCAAGCTTCAATTCCCTCAAACGATGATCATTGCCG
>JANQST010000160.1 GCA_028279155.1 Cyclobacteriaceae bacterium | reverse complement strand
TTAATCTGGTAGTCATCGAAATGTACGACGTATTTGGCTTAGCCAATGAAGGTATTGCTTCAAGAATTGCCTTTTTAACAGTAGGAGTATGGTGGATTGGTTTTTCATTGTATGCAATTTCCAAACTTCCGGAAAATGTGCATGGTCGAAAACCTGAGGGTCACTTTCTTTCCAATGGATACCGTGAGCTTGGAAATGTTTGGAATCAAATGAAAGAGATGGGCTCAATGAGAAAATACTTACTCGCCTTCTTCTTTTATAACATGGGTGTACAGACCATCATGTACCTGGCTGCAACCTTTGGTTCTAAGGAGTTGAAAATGGAGACATCAAAACTCATCATGACAATCTTATTGATCCAATTTGTAGGTGTTGCAGGTTCCTACCTCTTTGCTTTTGTTTCAAAAAGGAAGGGGAATATTCGGTCATTAATGGTGATGATTGTGATCTGGATCTTTTGCAGCGTTTATGCCTACTTTGTAAAAGTAGAGATCGAGTTTTTTGTATTGGCAGCCGTGGTTGGTTTGGTAATGGGTGGTATCCAATCACTTTCTCGTGCCACTTTCTCAAAGGTTATGCCACAGGATACGGTAGATACTGCTTCTTTCTTTAGCTTCTATGATGTTACATACAATTTATCCATTGTATTCGGAACGTTTGTATACGGCTACATTGAAATGGTAACTGGGAGTATGCGAAATAGTGCCTTGGCCTTAGCATCCTTCTTCATAATTGGTATTCTCTTTCTGTCCCAGGTCAAGTTAAAGGATGCGTCCGCTCAAGCTGCCTGAGTATGATCTGAGAATTGAGAATGAGGAGATCTTCTGCCTGGTTCGTAAAAAATGGGTTGTATTAACTCCGGAAGAATGGGTGCGTCAGCATTTTCTTAATTTATTGATCGAACATTTGTCATATCCTCGTGGAATGATAAAATTGGAGCATTCGATTACCTATTTCAAAAACCTAAAAAGATCAGATATCACCATTTTGGACCGATCCGGAAATGTTTTTATGCTGGTTGAGTGTAAATCATTTAAAGTAAAGTTGACACAAGAGGTAGTTAGTCAAGTTTCACAATACAACAAAGTGCTCAACGCTAATTACCTGGCTATTAGTAATGGGTTGAAACACTTTATTTGGGAAAGATCAGAAAGTGGATACAAGGCAATAAATGAGTTTCCAGCATACGGGAGCTCATAAATTCTTCTTATCTTTACAATTGATCTGCTGAGTGCTTGAAAAAGCAAACCACCCATAAATACCTGGCAGATGAAAAAAATCCTGGACCGTTTCCCTCCTTTTGTAAAGAGCTTTTACTTTTTGTCCATGCTCTTCTTTTTGTTTTGGCTATCATTTATTGATAGCAACGATCTCTTTCTACAGCGAGAGCTCAAGGTCAAACAATCTGAATTAATAGAAGCGAAAAAATTCTATGAGGATAAGATCCTCGAGGTTAAGAATGATCGAGAAGCATTATTAAATAATTCGGAGCTTTTGGAGAAAATTGCCCGTGAAAAGTATTTGATGAAAAAAGCGAACGAAGATCTTTATATAATCGTTGATTAAGCATGAGATCAGGACTCGCATCGCTACTAATTTTATTTGCTCTTGGAATTTCAGCTCAGAATAAATTATCTGATAGAATCTACTTTGGAGGAGGTTTCGGACTAAGTGCAGGGAGTGATGTAACCAACATAAGTTTATCTCCTCAAATTGGTTATAAAATAACGGAACGATATTCAGCTGGTGTTGGCATCACTTATCAGTATGTGAAAATTCGGAATTTTGAGTCAAGCATCAACAACTATGGCTGGAGTGTTTTTAACCGATACAACATCACCCGGCAGTTCTTTGCATACGGAGAGTATGAGAATCTTCAGTTTGAATTTTTTACTCCAGACGGTAGCACTTCCAGACGAGGGTTTAACAGTTTGCTTTTCGGAGGAGGTTATTCAGAATCTTTAGCAGGACGGGCAACATTTAGTGTTGCAGCCTTATACAATGTCTTGTACGACCCAGCTGATCGTACTCAACCCTATGATAGTCCATGGGTTGTAAGGGCAGGAGTAGGAATTGGGATTTTCTAGTAGGCTTTAGTAGTCAACAAAGTCTTCCTCTTCAACAAAGTTGAATTCCAGGTCAAGTAGCTCGCTATAATCTTCACCAGCTTCAAACATATCTTCATCCATTGGCTCGTAATACCAGTTGATATTTATGTCTTTGCCTGATGATTCAATTTGCTTAAGCTGTTTGAAAAGATCATAAAGGCATTTAGAAGAACTTGTATTGAAGTATTCTAGTTTAATGTCGACGTTAAGTTCCGGAGTGGTCACGTTATCCAATTTCAATGCATCAAGAAGAGGTGAATAGAAAAGAACACTGTTTTCGGGACTGGATCTACCAACCAACTTAACAGAGCCTTCCTCCATATTCAAATCAATTCCCGGTGTGGTTCTAGTGGGATCCTTGTGATAAATCATTGCGGCGACAATTAAATTAGAGCAATAAGTAATTTTAACTACTACACGCCTATTTAAAAAAAAAGTTAGACGAGCAACGGAAATGCTTCGTCGGATGATAAAAATGACCTGATTTTAGGTGGAATTACTTGCCTCAAGACAATTAATTCTCTGAAAAGTGAAATGCGGTAGCTGCGATAAGCTGTTTTTTAGGGTAAGTTAATTGTGTTCCTTGTACCTGGTTTTTAGAAGCTTGATAGAATTTTTCACAAGTTTTTCAAGGATCTGCAGGTCGATATCTGCAAGCTTATTGACGTACAAACAGCCGACACTTGTTTTGTGTTTTCCAAGCTTAGGAAGTAAATCTTCAGAACCTTCATAGCCACCCATCATGTAAATGGTCATACTTTGTTTTCTTGGAGAAAATCCTGACAGAAACCAGTCACCTTCTCTTCCTGTTTTGTATTTGTAGTGATAGTCTCCAAATCCAACAATTGAATCACCCCACATCTTCGGCTTTTCGCCAGTTATCTTTCCAATTAGTTTTAGAAGTTCCCTGCAATCATCTCTTTTGGTTTCGGATTCAACGGAATCAATGAAGTCTTCTACACTGGCATCTGTAGGCTTGGTTTTCAATTCGGCCATAAGTTGTTTTAGTTCTAGTTTAGGGATTTCTCTAAAGTTACCCCAAATTTTTCGCCCATTTGAACCAATTCTTCGACAACTGGAAGAAGGAGCGGGATACCTTCTTTGGAACGCTGTTCTTCCATTTCTCGCTCCGGATCTCCGGGAATCAGCACTTTCTCTTCTCCCTCAACCGTCTCGGATGCTCGAAAACGCTCAATCCAATTGTCCATGTGTGATTTGAACTCATCAGCCTCTCTAAAAGCATCGATTCGCATTGCTCCAAAAAAGTGACCAAGCCCTTCACCGACAGGATTTGGGTTGGGCTCAATGAAGGCAACAAAAGGAGGGACCCATGGCCCATAATTAGCGCCAGAAAGAACTGCTGATAAAATGTCCACCACGGCTCCCAATGCATACCCTTTGTGAGAGCCATGTTCTCGATCGCCACCCAAGGGTCTCATTGAACCGCCATTGATTAAACCCTTCGCATCTGTAGTAATATTTCCTTCTTTGTCCTGAAGCCATCCTTCGGGCGCGTCTTCTCTCTTTCGTTGAAGCACTTCCAATTTGCCGTTTGCTGCGGTTGTAGTTGCCATGTCCAATACAAAAGGAGGCTGATCTTTCGTTGGTATTGCTATTGAAATGGGGTTGGTTCCTAGCAATCGTTCCTTGGAAAATGTGGGCGAAACCAGTGGGCTTGCATTTGTTAGTGAAATACCAATGCAGTTATGCTCAAGGGCTTTCATTGCATGATAACCAGCGATTCCATAGTGATTGGAGTTTTTCACTGAAACCCAACCCGATCCAACTTCTTTTGCTTTACTAATGGCTAAATCCATCGCATGAGGCCCAACTACTAATCCAAGCCCCAGATCCCCATCAACAACAGCTGTCGATGGAGTTTCGTGTACCGTTTTGATCTGCGGTCGTGCATTTAGTCTTCCTTTTTCATGCAACCTTACATAGCCTGAGAGCCTGGCGACTCCATGGGAGTCCACACCTCTTAGGTCGGCGCTTACAAGGACATTGGCAGCTTGATCAGCTTCGGATTCCGGACATCCAATTTTTTGGAGAAGCTGAGTAGTGAATCGAAACAGATCTTCTTTCGAATAAAGTGATACCTCGGCCATTGGACAATATTAAATCAATTAGGAGTTTATTGAGTTTCTTACAGCATCAATGGCTTCAAAAAGAACACCCTCTTTTAGCGCAAAGGCAGAAACCCTCAATTTTTGAATAGCTAGTGTTTTGATCAAAAAATCAATTAGGGCAGAGGCAACTACAATCATGTCTACCCGCATTTCAATCATTCCTGGTATTGCAAGTCGCTCACTACGCGTTTTAGTGATCATGTCCTGGTAAATGGAGTCAAACGAAGATATTGGGAAAGGCAGCTCAGTTTGATTATCCTCAATTTCACAATTTTCCCTGGCGCAATAAATGTCGCTTAATGTATCAAACGTTCCAGAACAACCAACCAATGTCTTCGGTTGGTGAATGGCGCACTGTTCAATTAGTTCGGATAATTCAGTTGCGAAATAGTCTGACAATGAACTTAACTCTTCACTTGAGATTGGATCCGTATGATGAAATTTTTCTACGAGCCGTTGGCCACCTACTTCAAAGCTTCTAAGCCAATGGGTTTTGCTTGCGTCTGCAATGATGAACTCAATGCTACCTCCACCAATATCCATGATGAGGTGCTTTTCTTCTCCAAGATCCAATGCTCTTTTGGTTCCGGCCAGAATAAGTTCCGCTTCTTTTTTTCCAGAAATAATCTGAGTTTTAATTCCTGTGGCCTGTTCTATCTCATTTATAAGGCTTTCACCATTTTCTGCATTCCTTATTGCGCTTGTAGCAGTTGAGTAAACCTGAGAAATGTTGGAGGTAGCGATTTTTTCTTTAAAAGTGAGAATGGTGTTCAGCGCCCGATCCCATGCTTCCGGGGTTATTTTGTTGTTGTTGATGCCATTCTCTCCAATTTTCACAGCCACACGATCCTTATGAAAAATTTGATGAGAATCCTTTGTCACCTCAGCCAGCATAAGGTGAAAAGTATTGGTTCCCATATCTATGATAGCGATCTTCATAAGCCGCCGCAATATAAACTTGAATTGATACGATTTTTCGATTTCTCGGATTTAAAATCGGATTTTGGTTGATAAATATTATTCCACACAAAACATGATCGTTTCAATCAACAATCAGTTTTATCTTTACCGCTTTCCAAAAAATATGAGCTCAGAAAAACCAAAAACCGCTACGAATATTCAAACCATAGCAGAGAAAGTCGAACGGCTCGAGGCTATGAATGAGGAGGCTCTCAAGGGCGGGGGAGACGACAGAATTGCTAAGCAGCATGAGAAAGGAAAACTAACAGCAAGAGAACGAATTGATCTTTTGTTGGATCCTGATTCATTTCAGGAAATTGGAAAGTTTGTCACCCACAGAGCCACTGATTTTGGAATGGACAAACAAAAGATTCTGGGAGATGGAGTGGTAACCGGGTACGGGACTATTGAAGGGAGATTGACGTACGTTTTTAGCCAGGATTTCACCGTTTTTGGTGGTTCATTATCAGAAACCTTTGCAGAGAAAATTGTCAAAATCATGGATCTGGCAATGAAAAATGGAGCCCCTGTAATTGGATTGAATGATTCCGGAGGTGCACGAATTCAGGAAGGTGTAGTGTCTTTGGGTGGTTATGCAGATATTTTTTATAGAAACACCTTAGCATCCGGAGTGGTGCCACAGATTTCAGCAATACTAGGTCCTTGTGCGGGAGGAGCTGTTTATTCTCCAGCTATCACGGATTTCATTTTCATGGTTGAAAATTCGAGCTACATGTTCGTTACTGGACCAAACGTTGTAAAGACAGTTACACAAGAAGATGTGACCAGTGAGGAGTTGGGGGGTGCACAAACGCATGCATCAAAAAGTGGAGTCACCCATTTTGCTTGTGCGAACGAAGCGGAATGTATCCTTCAGATCAAACAATTGATGAGCTACATTCCATCCAATTGTGAAGATGATCCACCAAGACTTGAGTATGAGCTGGGTGATGAAACACGAGCTGGGTTAGATACTCTTTTGCCGGACAACCCCAACCAGCCTTATGATATGCATGAAGTCATAGATGGGATTGTGGATACAGATAGCTTCCTTGAAGTTCATAAGGATTTTGCAGGAAATATCATTTGTGGTTTTGCCCGCCTTGCAGGGAGAAGTATTGGGATAGTTGCGAATCAACCCATGGTAATGGCCGGAGTTCTTGACATTCATTCGAGTACCAAAGCAGGTAGGTTTGTTCGATTCTGTGATAGTTTCAATGTACCCTTACTGGTTCTTGTTGATGTACCAGGCTTTCTTCCGGGAACGGATCAGGAGTGGAACGCAATCATTACCAACGGAGCGAAACTTTTGTACGCTTTTAGTGAGGCGACTGTCCCTAGAATTTCTGTCATTACAAGAAAAGCATATGGTGGTGCTTACGACGTGATGAATTCTAAGCACATAGGAGCAGATATGAATTATGCCTGGCCGACAGCTGAAATTGCTGTGATGGGAGCGCAAGGGGCATCAGAAATTATTTTCAGAAAAGAGATTCAAGGAGCTAAGGATCCAAACAAAAAGCACCAGGAAAAAATCAACGAATACACAGAGAAATTTGCCAACCCATACATAGCTGCTTCAAGAGGCTTTGTCGATGAAGTGATCATGCCAAAGAATACGCGTATCAAACTCATTCACGCTTTTTCCATGTTGGAGAACAAGGTAGATCAACTACCGAGAAAGAAGCATGGGAATATCCCACTTTAGTGGGAAGTGGAAAGTTGCCAGGAATCAGTTAACAAGAAAATGAACAAAGTCGCAATAGTCACAGCAGCCAGCAAAGGCATGGGAGCAGCCATTTCCAGGAAACTCAATTCTGATGGTTTTAAGCTTTCATTGATGTCCAGATCCGAAAGTGTAGTAACCCTTGCGAATGAGATGGATGCTTTTTCGATGCAAGGGTCAACGGATAATGCTGAAGACCTAAGATCATTGGTAGAGATTACTCTAATGAAGTATGGTAGGATTGATGCAGTGGTTTGTAATACAGGACATCCACCAAAAGGAAGACTACTCGAATTGACTGATGAAGATTGGCTAGCAGGATTCAATCTTGCATTGATGAATGTGATACGAATGTCGAGATTGGTTGTCCCAAAAATGACAGAAGGAGGCTCTATTGTAAATATTTCAACTTTTGGAGCAAAGGAACCGTCATTGAATTTCCCGATATCATCAGTTGTGCGAACTGCATTAAGTAGCTACACCAAGCTTTTTGCAAATGAATTTGGGGCTTCCGACATTAGAATGAATAATGTGCTTCCCGGGTTCATTAATAGCTACCCGGCAGATCAGGAGACCATTGATACCATTCCAATGTTGCGACAAGGTTCTCCCGAGGAGGTAGCAGAGTTGGTTTCTTTCCTGGTATCAGATAAATCATCTTACATCACGGGGCAGGACTTCCTGATAGATGGGGGACTTGTGAAATCTATTTAAAAATCAAAATCGAAATAGTCTTAAAATCAAAATGGTCTAAAATTGCAACATGGATAAAAAGAGCAAGGATTTTCTATATAAGTACTTAAACAATGCCGCTCCAACCGGCTTTGAAGTTGAGGGACAAAAAATTTGGTTGGATTATATCAAACCATATGTCGATTCGTACGAAGTTGATACCTACGGAAGCGTTTATGGTGTTGTCAATCCTGATGCGAAGTACAAAGTGGTCATCGAGGCACATGCCGATGAAATCAGTTGGTTTGTCAACTACATCACAGACAAAGGATACATATACGTGGTTAGGAATGGTGGTTCCGATCACCAGATTGCTCCATCCATGCGAGTGAACTTGCATACAAAGAAGGGCCCTGTAAAAGGAATATTTGGCTGGCCGGCAATCCATGTGAGAAAAGAAAAAGAGGATAACCCTTCGATGAAGAACATTTGCATTGATGTTGGTGCCTCAAACAAGGAAGAAGTTGAAAAAATGGGTATCCATGTGGGTACAGTTGCAACGTTTGAGGATGAGTTAATCGAGTTGAACAAGAAATACATCGTAGGTCGTGCACTCGATAACAGAGCAGGTGGATTTATGATTGCAGAGGTAGCGAGACGGATTAAAGAAAATAAGGTGAAACTACCTTTTGGATTGTATGTGGTCAATTCTGTTCAGGAAGAGATTGGACTAAGAGGGGCAGAGATGATGGCACATCGAATCAAGCCAGACTTAGCGATTGTGACGGATGTAACACATGACACGCAATCTCCTATGTACAACAAAATTGCTAGCGGGGACGTAACCGCTGGAAAAGGTGCGGCAGTTACCTATGGGCCTGCTGTTCAGAATAATGTTCGGGACATGATTCTGAAAGTAGCAGATAAAAATAAGATCCCTTACCAAAGAATCGCAGCTTCCAGAACTACGGGAACAGACACCGATGCATTTGCTTATTCCGACAAAGGTGTGGCCTCTGCGTTGATTTCACTTCCATTGAAATATATGCATACTACCGTTGAAATGGTGCATAAAGATGATGTTGAAAGCGTCATCCGATTAATTTATGAAACGGTGATCCAGGTGAAGAATAACCAGGACTTCCGTTATTTGAAATAAAATTTATGAGTAACCTCCTGACAGTCACGGATCAAATGGATCGGGAGGTTACTATTTCTTTTCCACCCAAACGTATTGTTTCCCTCGTACCATCACAAACAGAGTTTCTGTTGGATATTGGTGCCCCTGTAGTTGGCAGGACTAAATTTTGCGTTCACCCCAGGAAACAACTTGAGAACATAGAAATAATAGGAGGTACGAAGAACTTCAGGTTTACAAAAATCAAAGAGCTTAATCCCGATCTAATTATTGGAAACAAAGAAGAGAACTATCAGGAAGGGATTGAGAAGCTAGCAAAGAATTTTTCTGTTTGGATGAGTGATATCAACACACTTGAAGATTCATTCAACATGATGCGTCAATTAGGTAAACTTTGTGATTGTGAGCAGAATGCTGAAGAAATGGTTTCGTTATGTAAATCGTCAATGGAAAGAGTGAAAGGGAAGTATTCCGGAAAAGTGGTTTACCTAATTTGGAAAAACCCCTGGATGGCTGCAGGCAATAACACCTTTATTGATCATTTACTGACATTTCTTGGGTATGAGAACCTGGTTTTAGCTGATCGCTATCCTGAGCTCACAACTGAAGAAATTTTGGATTTAGACCCCGATCATATTTTGTTAAGCTCGGAACCATTTCCATTCAAAGAAAAGGAACTTGTGTTAGCCAATAACCAATGGCCAAAAGCCAACTGCCAATTAGTTGATGGCGAGCTGTATAGTTGGTATGGGAGCCGATTAAAGAATTGGAGCTAACTTAAAAGCCCAACTTTTTAAATCATGAATGCACGAAGAACTTTCCTAAAGAATGGTGTCGCTGTTACTGCCGGTCTTGCCCTGAGTCCAATGTCTTGCGCGAGTAATCAAGAGCAACAAAAAGAGCGGTCGAAAAATCCAAAGGTCATCAGTACCTGGAACCATGGACTTCCGGCCAATGAAGCTGCCTGGAAAATTTTGTCAAACCAGGGTTCAGCACTGGATGCTGCTGAAAAAGGTGTAATGGTTGTAGAGGCTGATCCAAAATCAACTTCTGTTGGTTATGGAGGTTTACCTGATAGGGATGGTAATGTCACATTGGATGCATGCATCATGGATCATTTAGGAAATGCTGGTTCGGTTAGTTTTTTGCAACACATCAAACACCCGATTTCAGTGGCGAGAAAAGTGATGGAAGATACGTCGCATGTGATGTTGGTGGGTGATGGAGCGCTGAAGTTTGCTATTGATCAAGGCTTTGAAAAGGAAGACCTGCTCACTGAAGAATCAAGAAAGCAATGGAAAAAGTGGAAGGAAGAATCTGAATACATGCCAGCGATCAATTCCGAGAACCATGATACCATTGGAATGATCTGCCAGGATGAAAGCGGAAATCTTTCGGGTTCTTGCACAACTTCAGGAGCTGCATACAAAATGTATGGTCGCGTTGGGGATTCGCCGATAATAGGTGCAGGATTGTATGTAGACAACGATTATGGAGCTGCCGTTGCGACCGGCATGGGAGAGCTAATGCTCAAAACGCTTGGCTCATTTTTGGTTGTAGAACTGATCCGTCAAGGTGCATCGGCCCAGGAAGCTTGTGAAGCTGCCATTCAAAGAATCGTAGATAAGCTCGATTACAAATCTTTCCAGGTTGGTTATTTAGCTATGGACAAATCCGGAAACACTGGGGCTTATGCTATTCATCCAGGTTTTAATTATGCAGAAATGGTTAATGGAAATAATCAACTGATCGATTCCAGGTCATTCATCAAATGATCTTTTACTTATAGCTTATGACTTGCGGCTTAACGCTTGAAGCTTATGTCTTAATTATGATACTTCACACAGCGACAGCTTAACATATGCTGATCACCGACGCGTGAATGGTAGATGTTTTCATCATCTTTTTTTAAGGTAATGATTCCAGCAGTATTGCTATCCTTTAGTTCGTTGTCCCACCAGTTGCCGCTTGCTCCGAGTTCTCTGAAAACATGTCCCGGTTGACCAAACCCACCATATAACATATGCATATCACTCTCCTTTCCTTCGATCATGAATTTTCCCGAATGATGCCACCCTCCAAAGAAGTCAAACAGAAAGCGCCATTCATGAATGGTAGGAACGTGCCATCCGTCCGGGCAGGCTCGGTTGGCTTGCTCGTAGTTGTAAAGACGTCCATATTTTGCAGCATATTCTTTGGTGTCGTTGTAAACATAAGAACCTTCCACATCGAAGCGAACATTCTCTGCAAACCAGGTGCGCTCAATGTCACCTCCATGGTGTTTTTTGATAAATGTAATGGTCTGATAAACCTGACCATCACGTGGATCAGTAAATGATCCCAAAATGTGAGAAAATTTCTTTTTCTTATGATGTTGTGCCTCAGCAAAACAAACAACCATAATCAGGAGACTAAGGACAAGAGTGAGCTTATTTTTCATGGTGACGAGTCTTAAATCCAGTGTTCGATAAGTGCGAAATCAATTTAGGTAATTTCTTTTATTTCCTTATCGTTAAGTAAGGTTGTTTCCCCAAATTTCGATAGAAATAGGTGCTACTAATACGTGAGATGCTTTTTGAAAGAAATTATTGCGCTCAATTTTGAGCGATTATCTGTAGAAGTGCTTGTTTAGGAACGACTCCCGATTGTCTCCATCGTTGTTTTCCGCCTTTAAACAAAATGAGTGTTGGTACACTTTGAACCTGAAATTTGTGTGCAGCCTTAGGATTTTTATCAATGTCAATTTTAACAATTCTCACTTTTCCTCCTAAGTCAGATTTTACCTCCTGAAGAATTGGTGCCATTGTTTTGCATGGTCCACACCATTCTGCATGAAAATCTACTAAAACCGGGTCTTCCCCGTTGATCAGCTCATTGAATTTTGACATGTAGCGAAAATATAAACTTGAGGCCTTTTAAAAAATTGAAATAGTATACGAAATGTATACGTTTATTAGGAGAACAACCATTTTGACGGAATAGTTTTCTTGTAATTTTAACGATCGTAAGAAAGGAACAATGAAATATTTACTTCAGCTATTGATACTCACATTTTTTATCATTTCATGTGGCTCGGATGATAGTACCGATGACATGAGCGGAGGTAATGAGGTAGAAGGATTGACTGATAATTTTGAAGGTTCAGG
>JANQST010000157.1 GCA_028279155.1 Cyclobacteriaceae bacterium | reverse complement strand
GGTAGCCTTAAGAAATGTAGTTGAGTCACTTTGTGAGGCGAATGGGAAACAGGTACCTATAAATAATCCGATCGAACAGGTTTCCGGAAACTATTTCATTGTTCGGACCAACGACCAAATTGACCTCAAAACTCTTGAGTATTTAATCACAGCTGAAGTCAGAGAGCGATCAATAACCGACGATTTTGAATACGGTGTTTATGATTGCCAGAATGACCAGATGGTTTATGCAGACAACGTGAATCTGGTTTCTGTTGAGCACAAGGACTTTTTCCCTGAACTGAAAGAAGAAGAATATTATTTTGGTGTGTACTTCCCAAGCAAGTCTAAAACAATTATTGGAGGCCTTGACCTGTGGAAGTTTACAACAGGCCTAACCATTGTAGTGCTATTATTTTTTGGATACGGATTATTTGTGATTTTCAAACAAAAACGTCTGAGCGAGATTCAAAAAGACTTCATCAACAATGTGACACACGAGCTCAAAACACCCCTGGCAACCTTGTCTCTTGCAACAGGAACATTGGCTGAGAGATTCCCTAAAGAGGGGAACAAATACATTCAAATCATCAACCAGGAAACAGATCGATTGGAAGGTCATGTTGAGAAAATCTTAAAAGGAGCGATGCTCGATGACACTTCAGAAATCACCTTCCAAAAGATTCGTCTGGATGAATTTCTGAATACACTCATGGAAAGAGCCAGGCAGCAATATCAGCGGAAGATGATTGACTGGACACTTGATTGTGATGAAATTAGCCTCATAACAGATCCCAACCTGCTTGATAATGTATTGAGTAATCTGATTGACAATGGAATAAAATACGGTGGCTCAAAAATTGAATTAGCAGTTCATGCTGGTAGAAAAAGCATTTCCATTGACGTTAAAGACAACGGCGTTGGGATACCCGAAAACCAACAGAAGAAAATATTCAACAAGTTTTATAGAATACCGGAAAGCAATGACCAACACAACGTAAAAGGATTTGGGCTTGGGTTATACATTGTAAAAAAATCGCTGCAAAAATTGAAAGGGAAACTAACCCTGGAGTCGACTGAAGGTGTTGGAACCAAATTCACAATTACATTACCAAATGGCTAGGATTTTACTTGCAGAAGATGATGAGAATCTGGGATTCATGGTTTGTGACAATCTTGAATCTTTGGATCATACGGTTACCTGGGCTAAAAATGGGGAAGAGGCACTTGCTTTTTATAGCCAGAAAACCCCTGAGATTTGTCTGGTGGACGTGATGATGCCTAAGATGGATGGCTTTGTTTTAGCAGAGAAAATTCGGGCAATCGATGAATTCGTGCCAATCATTTTTCTAACAGCGAAATCACTGGAAGAAGATAAATTAAGAGGGTTTGAAATCGGAGGTGATGATTACATTACTAAACCTTTCTCCATTAAGGAATTGGCCTATCGGATTCAGGTTTTTCTTAGACGAACCTCGGATAATTCAAACAATGAATCTCAAACAATTTCTTTCGGTAATTCGTCATATGATGTGATCAATATTTGCTACATAATTGGCGAAGAAAAGCATCCGCTAACCCAGATGGAAGGACAGTTACTTAGAATGCTGTTGAACAACAAAGGTGTATTGGTTAAAAGAGAAGATATTTTGGAAGAAATCTGGGGTGAAAACGATTACTTCAAAGGTCGTAGTTTGGATGTATTTATTACTCGCCTGCGAAAATACCTCAAGTCCGATCCGACTGTGGAAATAAAAAATCATCACGGTGTCGGATTTAGTTTAGTTGAGCATAATTAGTATCATTGGGTTAAACATTAACCCTTGGGATCATTTAGCAGTCCTTTATTCGTACTTACAGTTCTTTTCTTCAACATTTTTCTATCCATCTATTTAGAAAGAAAAACTGCGCTAAAACACATTGGAGCTTCACTATTAGCGATAATCATTACAGCAATAACTGCCAATATTGGGTTGATACCCTCTGCTTCAAACCCTTCAATTGTTTATGATCACATTTTCACCTACATAGCTCCGGCTTCCATTTTCTTATTGCTGCTCGGAGTGAATTTGAAAGACCTCAAAGTAGCTGGGGCTCCCATGTTAATCTTATTTCTTGTTGGCTCAATAGGCACCTGCCTTGGTGTGTATGTGGCAAATAACTTATTTGGAGATGAATTTGGTGCATTGTCTTCTCCGATTGCTGGAATGATAACCGGGACCTATACTGGAGGAAGCTTGAATTTCAATGCGATCGCCATTCATTATAAAATGATAGAGCAAGGCGTGTTATATACCTCTATTGTAGCAGTAGATAATATCCTTACCGCTGTTTGGATGGCAGTTACAATAACACTGCCAATAGCATTGAATAAAGTAATAAAGAGAGGTAAAAAAGTTCAAGCAGCTTCCTCGGTGGATGATGAATATGAATCTTCAAGTTTGTCGATACATGCTGTTTCAATACTGACTTTTGTGACAGGAGCTGCGATGGTTTTCTCAGATTGGATGGCAGAAATGCTGAATGTTCCATCCATTTTAATCCTTACAACTATTGCATTGATATTAGCCCAAGTGAAATTTTTTCAAGGGTTTAAAGAATCAAAGATCCTGGGGTTATTCCTAATCTATCTTTTCCTTTCTGTTGTAGGAGCTTATTGTGAATTATCTGCTTTGTCAGGCGCTGGAGAAATTGTCATTTATGTGTTGCTATATCTTTCACTTGTAATCTTCATTCATTTTATGATTATTCTGTTAGCAGGATGGTTACTAAAATATGATTGGGAGATGGTGAGTGTTGCTTCACAAGCTAATGTTGGGGGATCGTCATCGGCGCTGGCACTTGCTAGGAGCTTGAAAAGAGACGACTTACTGTTGGCTGCTGTGTTAATTGGAGCGTTGGGGAATGCTATAGGTACTTACCTGGGTTTCTTAATGGTCAATGCATAAAAAAAGCCGGCAGCAAAATGCAACCGGCGAAAACTAAAAACCTATATCTTCTACTTTGTAATTACTATTTTTCTGGTCAATCGATCCTTGCCCTGGCTTATTTCCAATAGATAAATTCCTTCTTTCTGACCGGAAAGATCAAGGGACTCCGAGTAAAGGCCACCAAATCGCTCAAAGTATCGATTGAACACCTCTTTACCTTCCAGATTGAACACTTTGATATTTAGCTCATCTTCTTTTGGAACACGAAATCTGACTTTAAACCTTCCATCAGAAGATGGGTTTGGATAGAAGCTTAAGTCATCTAATTCCAATAAGTTACTTTCGCTGACCTTCCCCTTTTTTCCAAATTCGTCCCCTTCAACCTCCAATACTTTGATTCGTTTTGAGCCAAACAAGAAAACTCTGCTGTTTCCCTCTTCACCAAGATTTTCTAAGAGTTCTTGCATTTGATCTTGAAGCCTTTCAATACTCTCCTCATGCCCGTCCCAGTCATCTGCATCAAAATGAAAAAAATTGAAATTTTGATCATGAATTGAATCAAGATTAAAATGTTTCAACATATTAAAACCCTGTAAGCCTGAGCCTCCAAAACCAAACTGAAAGGATTTTCCAAATTGATCAAATTGATCGAGTTTCAGAAAAACATCCTCATCACCATCTCTGTCAAACCAAAAGCTGAACCCCTCGTCTTCGTCTGCAAATTCCTGATAATTTGGGTCCGCACGCATTTGATCTACATTTTCATATTCTCCTTTGAAGGTTCTTTTTTCTCCGTTTATTTCTTTGGTGATCTCAACAGTGATTTTTCCATCTTTTTCATCTTGTGCATTACCTAGAAATAATCCACTTAGAAATAAAAATGAAAACATAAATTTTAGTCTCCTTTCCATAATTCTACGACGTTTATTCAACTTGTTATCCAAGTTACGATGGTCAATTATAGAAGGGTGTTAAATGGAGGTTAATGTGTGTTAAAAATGGTTAAATGGGAACTGACCGGTGATTATACTCGTATTTTTGAGCCATGAAGCGTATGAGATTGAGATGGGTAATTGGCCTTATGGGCCTTTCGATGATTGGGCTAATTGCATTCCAACTCTATTGGATTGATAGCCTCGTTACGGCCAATGAAGAACGTTTCAGGAAAGATGTGCTGGACGCGCTTGGTAATGTAGCCAGCAAGTTGGAGAAGCATGAAGCTGTAGCCGCTTACAATAAATTGAGGGTTCTAAATGCATCTCCTGGTCAGAAAGGAGAAGAGCGGTCAAGAATGCTTCTAAAGAAGAAAGTTGGACCAACAGTAGAATCAGTAAGTCAAGGGAATCAGCAAGTCTTCATGTTTTTCGATACTGTTCAGTTTGGAGATGATCTTCAGCTTGTAGTGAACTTTTCAAGTGAAACACAAGGTCTGTTCTTTTCAAAAGATCAGCTTCATCAAGGAGGGTTGGACGAACAATTAGCTAAGAAGAACATTGAAATAAAGGAGCTTGAAGAACAGCTGGCAAGAGTTTCGAGAAAGTACGAGTTGACATTTGATGTGGTAAACGACCTCATGGTTCCGGGTAGATCAATAATGTCGAGATTCAACCCACATCAACTTGATTCTTTGCTGAGCATTGAGCTGGCATATAAAGGAATTGATATCGAATACGATTATGGAGTGATCGCACCGAGATTGAATCGGTTTATCATGATCACAAATCAACAAAAGCAGCAAGAGCTTAGTACGAGCGAGCTGAAGGCCGGACTTTTCCCAAATGATGTCTTTGGGAATGATAGCTTCATTGTAATTGATTTTCCAGAAAAGAAAAACTTCCTAATTAGTAAGATCTGGTCATCGATGGCAAGCTCAGTGTTCCTGGTTTTCGTTATCCTTTTCTGTTTTGGATATAGCATTCGAACTATTGTCCATCAAAAGAAAATCTCTGAGATGAAAAATGATTTCATCAACAACATGACTCACGAGCTCAAAACACCTATTTCGACGGTCTCCTTAGCTGTTGAGGCCTTAAACGACAAGGACATTGAAAACAGTAGCCTTAAGAACAAATACCTCAAAGTTATCAACGACGAGAACAAGCGGTTGGGGGAGCAGGTAGAAAAGGTCCTTCAAATTGCTGCTATTGACAGAAAAGATTACAATTTGAAAGAGGAAATGATTATGATGAATGAGATTGTTAGGGAAGCTGCAGAACATATTTCTGTTCAAATTGAGCAACGTGGTGGGAGAATTAATTTGGTTGAAAATGCAGAAGTTGACAATGTAATCGGAGATAGAACTCACTTAACCAACATTGTACTTAATCTGCTTGACAATGCCAATAAGTATTCTCCAGAGGCTCCTAATATCACTTTAAGGACAGAATACACCGATGAAAGATTTAACCTAACAGTCCAGGACAAGGGCATTGGGATGAACAAAGAACAACAAAAACATATTTTTCAGAAGTTTTATCGAGTCCCTACTGGCAATCGTCATGATGTGAAAG
>JANQST010000149.1 GCA_028279155.1 Cyclobacteriaceae bacterium | reverse complement strand
GGAGTCGACGTTCCAGTTGGCATAGAATCCTTGCTTCTTAATGTTTGGTGTAAGCTCAAGAGGAATTGACCTTGTGGCCTCACCTTCTTTTTTATAATTAAGGCTAAGAGATGTGAAACCATGATCATCGATGATGTTGCCAGCAAGTGTTACAAATTGGTATGACAAACTATCCGGAAAATACTCTGCAGAGATTTGCGGACGCTCATCTTTGATTACCGATACTCCGTAACTGAGCTCAGATGAATTTTTTCCAAATGGATTTAATAGAGACAGAGCATATTGACTTGATTTATATAGCCTTTCATCTATTGCAAAAACGTTTTCGGAAAGTCTACTACTTGGAAGGTTTTTATCCCCCAACTGAAAATTGAGACTATCAGCAGCCAACGTAGTAATTTCCCACAAAACAGAGCTCCCTTCCAGGACGGTTATGTCTCCACTGTTGGTGATCGTTCTTCTTTCTCCACCTGTGTATGCCGGACTTTTAATGGATATACTCATCGCGATCAAATCAGGTCGATTGTTGACCTGCAGCACATATTGTTTTGAAAAGAATCCTTCACCTTCTAATTGGAACGTAACTGTTTTTTGAATTTTTTGAAAAACATACTGAAAAGAGCTGCCACTTGTCTTTTGTAATCTCAATGTTTGTCCATCATCTGTTTTGATTGAAGCTTTTTCAGGAACAGATGCTCCTTCGACATTTACTTTTAATGTGAAATCCTCTCCACGAAACGCTTGCAATTGATTTGTGATGACGAAAGTAAATGGAGCATTGGGCGTAAACTCCTGGTTAAAATTCACAATTCGTTTAGTGCTATCCGAAAAGACCGATGGGTTGATGAATGAAACCAACGCAAGGCTTGCCAAGATGATTCCAAGGATAAGACCATATCTTTTCCCAGAAGTGAAGTCTACTGCCTGGATGAAAGAAATATTCCGAAAGCTCCTGGCCTTCTTATCAATAGCAGCAACAAGAAGATCATTTTCCTGGGATGTTAATCGATGGAGCTGAAGGGTGTTCAAAAGCTTGTCTTCTATCTCTGGAATTGATTTGGCTATTTCTGCTGCGGCCTCTTCGTCTTCAATTCCTTTTCTTAATTTGAGAATTAGTGAAATGGGTCTGGCAACTAACCAACCAAATGAGGTTACTATGACCAGTAATGTTGTGAAGAAAATGATTGAACGGGCTGTCGTTCCCATCCAAAGCTTGTATTCTAAGCCATTTACCAATAAAAAGAGACCAAAACTTGCGATAAGGAATATCAGGCTACCAATGAAAAGCTGTTTGACGTAAAATCTTTTCTTAAATGCCTGAAGCTTCTGTTTTATTTCTTCAATGCCACTCATGGTTCAATACCTAACGCATTAATCGATCAAAGGTGCAGTTTACCATCCAATTTCTTCCCTGAAATATTGAATTATTTGAATTTTTAACAATTTCTCTTGCTCAATAAGATCAAATGCTGGTAGTTTTTTAATCAAGACCCAGTGAGGCCACCCTTCCTCATCGATACCTTCTAGCTTGTAGTAGCCAGCCAATGATAAAACCTTACAAATAGCGATATGCATCAAGTCTTGCTTCTCCTCTTTAGAGAAGGATTTTCTTCCAGTTCCTAGTTCCTGAACTCCGATTAAGAAAAGTACGGCATTGAGATCAGCAGGACGCTTCCCAGTTACTTCTTTCAACTTGTAGAGAAGCTCAACCCATTCTTTTTGAAGACTCAGATCTTTTTTAAATACCATTTGACCTAAGTTTAACTATGCTATCGGAATTTCTATCACTCATCTATCCGGCTACCTGCCTTAATTGCAATGAAACTCTAATTTCCGCTGAAAATTTTATTTGTACGTCATGTAAAATGGATTTACCTGAGACAATGGATCATTTAAATCCGGAAAACGAACTTTTTCAAAAATTTGCTTACAATCCTTTGGTGAAATCTGCGGCCGCTTTTCTTTATTTCAATGAAGGTGGAATTGCTCAAAAGCTCATTCATAATTTAAAGTACGAGGGAGCTCATGAAATTGGAGATTTGTTAGGAGCGGAATATGGAAGAACGCTTTCAACATTTTTAAACCCTGACATAATTGTACCTGTGCCCATTCATAAGAAGAAATTGAGTAAAAGAGGATACAATCAAAGTCTGGGGTTTGCGAATGGATTGGCTTCTTGCTTTGAAGAATCAGAGGTTAGAGATGATTTAATATACCGGATCAAGAATACGGCCACACAAACGAGAAAGAACAAGCTTTCAAGGTGGCAAAATGTAGATAATATTTATTCGGAAGTAAAGGAAGATTTGGAAGGAAAGGTTGTGGCTATTGTAGACGATGTAATTACAACAGGTGCTACTGTTGGAATGTTGTGTGATAAGTTGGTTGAGGCAAATGCTTCAGCAATTCATATCTTGTGTATAGCGAGAAGATAAAAAAAGGGTCACCTTTTGATGACCCTTCAATATTTTTGGAAATGTATCCTAGAAGTTAGATCCTGCACGAATCATCGCGCATCTAAATCCTAGTGTAGAAGTAGCAGAGTCTTCGAAAAGGAATCTTCGAGTTCCCGGAGACATCCAGTAGGCAACATCTGCCCATGAACCACCTTTGTACACTCGAATTCTTCTTACCGGAGGATTATCCGCATTGTAAGATTTTTGCAATCCTGATGTGGCCACCCACTGTTCTTCAGAATAAGGCCCTTCATTACCAAGGAATGAGTAGTTTCCGTCATACCCGGTTTCTTCATCATTGTATGCATCTCTTCGTGCAGGGTTCAGGTCATCCATTTCCTGGAATGAAAGCGGTCGATACACATCTTGCACCCACTCATTTACATTTCCAGCCATATTATATAGCCCAAAGTCGTTTGGAGGATAGTCATAAATATACGTGGTGATCATAGCGCCATCGTTGAGCTTTCCTGCAATACCCGCATAGTCACCTTTTCCTCTTTTGAAGTTAGCAAGGAAGTATCCCTGACTCTTACCATAAGGATTTCTCAATGCATGACCATCCCATGGGTAAAGTCTTCTGTGTGTTTGATTTTCATCTAAGTATTGCGTTCCGATAAGTGCTTGCGCTGCGTATTCCCACTCAGCTTCTGTCGGAAGTCTGTATCCCGGAAGAGTAACACCAGATTCAAGTCCTGGAACGGAACCTGCTGAGGAAGAAAGGTCTCCGCCTTCTGCACCTGCAAATGCATCATCACCTCCCGAAGCGATTGGATCCAAAAGTCCGGCATCTTCTGCTAACTTAAGGTTCACAACAGTCGTCCTCCATTTACAATAATTGATTGCCTGTCTCCAGTTCACTCCCACTACGGGGAAGTAACGGAAACCAGGGTATCGATAATAGTTGTTTACATATGGATCGTTATAGGCAAGATCTTTGGCCCAAACGGCAGTATCAGGCAAGTTATTTTTCCAGTAAAACTCATCGGAATCTTGCTTAATGTAATATTCATACTCCAGCCAGTGGATGTTGGCCACTTCTGTTTCATCCATATAGAAGGATGCAACTGTAACAGCTCTTTCCAGGTTATCTCTTGTATAAACGACATCTTCTTCAAAACTTCCCAAAACAGTTCTTCCACCCTCAATAAAAATCAGGTTTGGTCCATCTGGTTGTCCTTGAAAATCGTTTACTTGAAAACCTCCCTCTTCGTTAAACTCTAATCCTGTTGCAGAGCTTGCGAATCCTGGATTGGATGCGGTACGTGCACCTCCACCACCGCCGATTAGGTTACATGAGCTAATAAATATTCCGGCCAGGGAGAGATACCCGAGCCCTTTAATTGCTCTCACAAATTTTTTCATAACACTGTTTGACTTTGTCTTGAAACGTTTCAACGTACTAATAAACACAAATATTTCAAAAAACCCATCTAAACTGCATGGATTTTAGATTAACACATTTAAATAAAGACCGAAATCGAATTTTATTGTCCCAAATTCCATTTATTATGCTGGGGTGACCGAAAGAAGCATTTCATCGACCGTTTTAGTTGCCTCATCGATTTCTGTTATGTCTGATATACTGATTAACAGCTTGCTCTTTACTTCCTTCATTTGGGACTGTTTGGGTCGACCTTTTACGAAGGTTAAAATATTCCCAAATCTTTCAGATTGAAAATATTCTGCAGGCTTCTGGTCTGAAATGTAGCACCTCATTTTACCGTTCTTGATGGATACTCTTTCAAAGCCTAGCTCTATTGCTTTCCACCTCAACTTCACGGTTTCCGTTAGGTTTTTAACACTTGTTGGAAGTGCCCCAAATCGGTCCTCTAACATTTGGATAAATTCTTCCAATTGTGCCTGGTCCTTGAGGTTATCCAATTTGGTGTAAAGACTTAACCTTTCGGAGATGTTACTGACATATTTTTCAGGAATTAATGCCTCAAAATCTGTTTCGATTGTACAGTCTTCAATCATTTTTTCCAGTGCCTCCTTGTTCTTTAAAAGATCTGTTTCGAATAACTCTTTGTAATCACTTTCCTTCAACTCCTGGATTGCTTCGTCTAAAATCTTATGATACATATCAAAGCCAATGTCGTTGATGAAACCACTTTGCTCTGCACCCAACAAGTTTCCGGCTCCTCGTATGTCCAGGTCTCGCATCGCAACTTTAAACCCATCTCCAAGCTCAGAAAATTCTTCGAGAGTAAGGAGCCGTTTTCGGGCGTCACTGGTTAGAGCGGAAGTTGGTGGCGTAATCATGTAGCAATAAGCCTTGGTATTAGACCTCCCAACCCTTCCTCTCATTTGGTGGAGATCCGAAAGGCCAAACATATGCGCATTATTGATGATAATAGTGTTTGCATTTGGAATGTCAAGGCCTGATTCAATAATGTTAGTTGACACCAAGACATCAAATTCTCCCTCAATGAACTTCAACATTACCTTTTCCAGTTGGGCACCTTCCATTTGGCCATGTGCAATCCCGATTTTGGTATCAGGGACCAATTTGTAAATGAGGTTGGCGATTTGCTCAATATCACTAACACGGTTGTGGACCACAAATACCTGACCGCCGCGTTGAACTTCATGATGAACTGCATCCCGAATTACTTCTTCGTTGAATTCATGTAATTCTGTTGTAACAGGGCGCCGATTAGGAGGAGGAGTTGATATGATGGAGAGGTCTCTTGCTCCCATTAGTGAAAAGTGAAGTGTTCGTGGAATTGGAGTAGCGGTTAATGTCAAAGCATCTACATTCACACGCATATCTTTTAATCGTTCTTTGACTTTTACACCAAATTTTTGCTCCTCATCAATGATCATTAGCCCCAAATCTTTGAATACAATATCTTTATTCACAATTCGATGGGTTCCGATTAGAATGTCAATTTTTCCTTCCTCGACCTTCTTTTTGATGGCATTGATATCCTTTGTTGACTTGAATCGATTAATGT
>JANQST010000137.1 GCA_028279155.1 Cyclobacteriaceae bacterium | reverse complement strand
TAGCAATTCATAATCTTCACCACCATTCAATGCGCATGCATTAGGATCAATACTAAATTCTGCAGCTGTTTCGTAGGCTTGCTTGTCTATTGGCAATTTGTCTTCATAAATGGCCACTCCCAACCCTGACTGTTTACAAATGTGGAAAATGTCTGAAGCCAATCCATCTGATACATCAATCATCGCCGTTGGTGTAATGTTCAATTCAGCAAATTCATGAATAATATCCATTCTTGCTTTCGGACGTAGTTGTCTACCTACGATGTACTCGTATTTTTCCAGTTTCGGTTGCATTTCAGGGTTGACCAGAAATTCTTGCTTTTCACGTTCCATCACTTGTAGTCCGACATATGCAGCTCCGATATCCCCAGTTACACAGACTATGTCATTTTCCATTGCCTGGTCTCTGTAGGTCACTTTCTCTTTAGCTACCTCACCTAAAATTGAAACAGAGATCACCAAACCCGTTCCGGAAGATGTCGTATCTCCTCCTACAAGATCCACCCCATACTCTTTACAAGCCACTTGGATCCCCTCATACAAAACCTCAAGCGCTTCGACCGAAAAGCGATTGCTGATACCCAGGTTAACGGTCACCTGCTTCGGAATTCCATTCATTGCAGCGATATCAGACACATTCACAGCTATGGCCTTGTAGCCAAGATGTTGCAAGGGCACATAGGAAAGATCGAAGTGAACGCCTTCCAAAAGCATATCAGTGGAAATCAGGGTGTATTTTTCTCCGGAGTCCACAACAGCAGCATCGTCTCCTATTCCCTTGATCGTTTTATCATGGATTGGTTCAAAACCTTGTGATAGTTTTTCAATCAATCCGAACTCGCCTAACTCGCCAATTTCAGTTCTTTTTTCTTCACTCATAATTCCATTTCTTGCTTGGTGTCTTACAGATCCTTCACTTCGTTCAGGATGACACCTTTATTAACATCTACCTCAAATTCTCAATTCTTAATTGCTAATTCTTAATCTCCTGACACAGCTCCACCAACACTCCATTTGCTGATTTGGGATGTACGAAACAAACAAGTTTGTTATCTGCCCCTTTACTCACCTCGGGTCTTGTAAACTGAAAACCTGCTTCCTGCAATCTTTCCAACTCGTGATGAATATCCTCAACTTCAAATGCAATGTGATGAATGCCCTCCCCTCTTTTTTCAATAAATTTTGCAATTGCGCTTTCAGGATCAGTAGCTGAAAGAAACTCAATCTTAGTCTCACCAACCTTAAAAAATGACGTGTCCACCTGCTCTGTCTCAACGGATTCAGACTTGTAAGGAGGCTCTCCAAAGAGTTTCGTATATATCTCATTAACAGCAGATAGGTCCTTTACGGCAATCCCAATATGCTCAACATTTTTCCACATTATCTTCTACACTTAGTAATTTTGCAAAAATGCGGAACTTTCATCGCACCTGAAAAGTTCTATGGAGGCCATAGGGCCATTTATTGAGATATTTCGGAAATTAAGGCAGAGCAAGAAGCAAATAGCCATTTATTTTCCTGAAAAATTTTAAAATGGAGATAAGAACGGACATACATGTTGAATCAGCCAAGATCCAGAATGAGATCATGAATTTCCTTGGTTTACGCACCGATGAACTTATGTTCGAATATTCAGGAGTAGATGGAAAAACGAAGTTAGATCTTATCACTATTAACCCACGTCATAATCAGTCTTTTTTATTTAAGAGCATTAGTGGGTTTGACAAAACAGATGTCCTGCATAAAATGCTGGACTATGTCCGTACCCATAAAGACAAGGAAAGCTCGTTTACTATCCAGTGGATGATGAAAGGAATGAACGAGTTGCAAACCTCTTATTTCCGAGCCAAGAACATGTACGATGCAATGGATAAGCTGTATTATGGAAGAGATATGAACAATCTCACTGTTTTCAGCATCGTCTTAAACCCTGTAGCCTAATGATACTTGTAACCGATAAAGCCAAAGAACAAATACATACACTTCTTTCCGATGAGGGTAGATCAACGGATCACAACGTTCGGGTTTCTGTAAAAGGTGGAGGTTGCTCGGGCCTGATGTATGATTTAACCTTTGATCCTGAAATAAATGAGGCGGATGAAGTCTTTGAAGACAAGGGTATAAAAATTCTCGTGGACAAAAAAAGTCTTCTATATCTACTTGGTACAACGCTTGATTTTTCTGATGGACTTAACGGCAAAGGATTTCAATTCGTAAATCCGAATGCTTCTCGCACCTGTGGATGTGGTGAGAGTTTTTCTGTTTGATTTTTCTATTTTTCTGCCATGAAAAAATGGTCAGCTGATCGGCTATTGAGTGTGACAGCCATCATTGTTAGTCTGGGCACGCTATTTACAATTGTTTTCCAAACGAACCTGATACGAAAACAACAATATGCTTCGGTGCTTCCCTATCTTGAAATTTGGCCAAGAGTTCAACCCAATTCATTTAAGCTTCTGCTGATGAACAATGGAATTGGTCCTGCTTTCATTGAAGGTGTCAGGATTCACTACAACGACAGCATTTTTGAGGGTGATCCAAGAGCTTTTACACAAGGGGTAATAAGAAAGCAGGAAGATATTGAATTCTATTATTCTACCTTAAAAAAAGGGAGATTGCTTCCTGCTGGAGAAATAATTGAACTAATAGGAATCGAAGACGATTCGGTTAACACACTGAAGCTATACCGATGGTTCGGGGGAGATAAAGTTGACCTGGAGGTTGTTTACAAATCAGTGTATGACGAAACATGGAGTGCAAGGGGAATTGGAACAGAACCTATGGAGCTTAACTAGTAGAGGTCAACGGCAATAACTTTTTCCTACTGTCTACAAAATAAGAATCCCGACACTTAGTCGGGATTCATTCTTGGCAGAATACCGGTTACTGTCCGGCACAGTTATGACTAACACCTAGTCAATATCAATTACGAATTAGAAATTATGAATTATTGAGCTTTATCGTTTCTAATTCTCAATCTCTAATTACTAATTATTAATTGTTTTAGTCCACATTATCATGCAGGAACTTATTGTTCCCCAAAATCTGATTGTCTTCAGTCAGATTAAACTTCGAAATATTGTTTTCTGAAGAATGTGGAGCATCTTTTAGTTTGACGTTCTTGCGCTCATAGGCGGGAACATCCAAGCGTTCTTTGAATTCTTCTGTTGGCATCTCATATTTCTTCCCTTCGAATTCTGCCTCCCTACTGGCACGTTGAGCCGCCAACTCCTGCTTCTTCGACTGAGACATCTGGTTAAATGCATCATTGATCACAACTTCTTCTTCATTCACCGTCTCTTCCTCTTCACTAAACTTCTTTGTGAAATCGAATTCAAACTCATGTTCGGTTGACTCCAGGCGATCCTCTTCTTCTACCTCACGCTTGATCTCCTTTTTTAACCATCCAAATTCATAGGAGGTATCATCTGTTTCTTCTTCTTCGCTTTTGAATACAAAATCTTCCGATGGCTGATCTCGTTTCTCATCAAAAAGTTCGATTTGCTTATCAGATTCCAGGTCAAACAACCTTGTATCTTCATCTTTATTGACATACTCTCCGGCTTCACTTACATCACCGAATCCTGTTGCAATGACTGTCACTCGAATATGCTCACCTAAGTTGCTATCAACACCGTGTCCGAAGATCACTTCTGCATTGTCTCCGGCATATTCCTGGATGTAATCAGTGATATCGGTCAACTCATCCATCTGCAGCTCTGCTTCCTCTCCTGAAATAATGGAAAGCAAGATTTTCTCAGCTCCGTAGATGTTTTGCTGATTCAACAACGGAGAATTCAATGCCTCTTCTGCAGCTCTTCGCGCCCTGTTTTCTCCAAGCGTTTTTGCAGACCCCATCACAGCTGGTCCTGCATTTTTCATAACCGTTTTGACATCCTCAAAATCCACATTGACGTATCCTGGTACTGTGATGATCTCAGCAATACCCTTTGCTGCGGTTGTCAATACATTATCGGCTTCACCAAAAGCGTCACTTATGGATAAGTTACCATAAATCTCTCTTAGCTTATCATTCATGATCACAAGTACAGTATCACAGTATTTCTTCAGTTCCTGGATACCTTCATTGGCCGCTTCCATTTTTTTCTTGCCTTCAAACGCAAATGGTGCGGTCACAATTCCAACTGTTAAAATGTCGAGTTCTCTTGCAACCTGGGCGATGATCGGAGCAGCCCCGGTACCGGTGCCTCCACCCATGCCTACTGTAATGAACACCATCTTGGTATCCAGCGACAGCAAGTCCCGAATTTCTTCTTTGCTTTCAATTGCTGCGCTTCGTCCTTTATCAGGATTTGCGCCTGCTCCCAAACCGCTCGTGAGGTTGATCCCAATCTGAAGCTTGTTGGGAACTGAACTACTCTCGAGGGCCTGGCTGTCTGTGTTGCAAACCACGAACTCCACATCCTTGATCCCAAGACTGTGCATGTGATTTACCGCATTGCTACCTCCTCCACCTACACCTACTACCTTAATAATAGACTTATGGTGTGAGGGTAAATCGAATTGATACATGTTTTCTGCCATAATTGTTTGCTTTTGGCTATTGGCTTTATGCCATTGGCTATTTGCGTCAACTAAAAAGAGCTAACAGCCAACAGCTAATGGCCAGTAGCTAATTTATTTTATCATCAAAATCATCAATCAACAGCCCTTTGGTTTTTTCCAAAATGTTGCTGAAAAATTTATTTCCTGGTTTTTGCTTCTTCCGGTCGCTACCTGGTTTTTCAATTTCATATCGTTCCTCACGCATGTCAAGTGCTTTGAAACCTGAAAGCACAAGACCAACCGAAGTTGCATACATCGGACTCTTGGCTGCATCCACTTTGCTCTTACCTAAGTGCTCATTTGGATATCCAACTCTTGTATCAAGCCCTGTCATGTATTCAAAAAGTTGACTCAGGTTCGTTAGTTGCGAGCCACCACCGGTTACCACGATACCGGCTGCCAACTTCTTATGGTAACCTGAGGTGATGATCTCGGTATGAACAAGCTCAATAATTTCCTGCATCCTTGCTTCTATGATGTGCGCAAGGTTCTTGATCGAGATCTCCTTCGGAGGTCTGTTTCGCAATCCGGGGATCGATACAATCTCATTTGGACTTGCCTCCTCTGCGATAGCCTTTCCAAATTTCGTTTTTAGCAATTCGGCCTGGTGTTCCATCACCATACATCCCTGCTTGATATCCCCGGTAATGATGTTACCGCCGAATGGGATCACTGATGTATGTCGAATGATGTTGTCGTAAAACACAGCCACATCCGTGGTACCACCACCAATATCTACCAGGCAAACGCCAGCTTCTTTTTCTTCGTCACTTAGCACCGAAAGACTTGAAGCAAGTGGTTCAAGAATGAGGTTTTCAATCTCGAGTCCGGCTTTTTTCACACACTTATTAATGTTGTTGATCGCGTTGGTTTGAGCTGTGATGATATGGAAGTCTGCTTCCAACTTAACTCCAGTCATTCCAACCGGGTCCATAATTCCTTCTTCGTAATCGACGATGTAGTCCTGAGGCATCACATGAATGATCTCGCTACCTGGAGGCGTAACGATTCGATGCATATCGCTAGTGAGTCTACTCAGATCTTCGATCGTGATTTCTTCATCCGTTTCACGGGTGATTGAGCCATGGTGTACAGCGCTCTTAATATGCTGGCCAGCGATACCAACATTCACAATCCGAATTTCAATGCCGGATTGATCGCTAGCTTCAGCCACTGCTTTTGAGATGGCCCGAACGGTCTTGTCGATATTGGTAACAATTCCACGGATGACTCCATCGGAAACGGCCTTGCCCATTCCAAGTATCTCGAGCTTGCCAAACTCATTTTTCTTGCCGACAATGACACAAATTTTTGTGGTTCCAATGTCGAGTCCTACGATGATTTTATCCTCCATAATTTCTACTATCTAAGTGGTTATTATTCACAAATAATCTGATTATCATATTTTAAATTGACGAGGCTGTATGTATTCCAACCTTTCTTCGGTAAAATTTCTTTATAAAAAATCATGAGCCTTGAAAACTTGGCATCCAAATTTTCAGGCTTGCCTAAAACAATTTTTTGCTTTGTCACCTGGGGCAACAACTCTACATCACCATCTTCCAAAACAACAATATGTGCAATTTGCGCCCGCCAGAACTCACTCGCTTCCACGTACTGCAAAAGCTCAAAAATCTTACTTCCGTATGACGATTCGTTGAGATTCTCCTCCCAGCCAAATTCAAATGTGGTTTCGAGCAGTGGTACGCGTGCTGTATGTTTTGCATTGACAGGTAAGATTCTGCCATCTGTAGCGATGTATTTGTCCTCATCTCCATTGATCAGCACTCGTGCAATAGGTTTACTTTGTTCTACAGACACCTTCAGGGTACCTTTCAAATCGCGGTATACCTGTGCATCCTTAATAAAAGGATTTTTCTCGATTCGTTCCTCAAGCACTTTTGGGTTTAATTCTGAAAGTTCAGAACCAACAATGAAATCCGAAGCATCGATGGTCATCAGACCCATGACTTCCAGTTGATCCGTGAAGAAGTTGCCATCTTCCTGGGCGATGGTGATGTCTATGTCCTGAACCTTTCGGTCTGAGTTTCTCATCCCTGTAAATGTGATCAGGGTCAGAATTACTAGTCCTGTGAACGAATAAAGCAATATGTCTTTCTTCTCTTTACTCATCGTCATCATCTAAACTTTTCGACTCCAACACGTCGTAGCTCTCGCCATATCGATCTCTTAAGTGCTGTGCTATAACCGGTACTTCTTTGTCGATATCACCTGCTCCAATCGTGAGAATCACGTCC
>JANQST010000131.1 GCA_028279155.1 Cyclobacteriaceae bacterium | reverse complement strand
GAGCAATTGCCAGGCCTCCAATCAAGGCAATGCCGATAATAGATAGTAGTAGTCGTTTCATCTTTATGTCATTTAATTACCTGACGAATGACCAATTTCAAATTGGACATGCATTTATCTTCTTTTAATGAAATTTTTTATCAATATACTTCTATTTTTGATTCTCACCTCAGAAAAACCAGAAACTATGGAAAATGAACCACTATCTTTTTTGGCTCTTGGCGACTCCTATACTATAGGTGAAGCTGTAAACGAGTATGAAAGATGGCCCTCACAATTGGTTGAACGACTCAGAAAAGCTGAAATACCAATTGAAGATCCACGGATAATAGCAACTACTGGGTGGACAACAGATGAATTGATTCAAGGTATTGAAAAGTCAGGCATAAGAAGAACTTACGACCTTGTAACCTTATTGATAGGGGTGAATAATCAGTATCGCAGCTATCCAATAGAACAATACGAGAAAGAATTCGAAGAATTGCTGAACAATTCAATCAGGTATGCAGCTGGTATTGCAGAAAATGTATTTGTGATTTCTGTTCCAGATTATGGGGTTACACCATTTTCAAAAGATAAAGGACTGGACGAATCAAAAATAGCATCAGAATTGGACAACTATAATTCAATTGCTGAAAGAATTACTGCTTCTAAAAATGCAAGTTTCATAGACATCACTCCAGACTCAAAAAATGCCAAAAATGATACCTCTTTAATAGCAAAAGATGGCTTACATCCTTCAGGTAAAATGTACAAGGACTGGGTGGATGTGATGTATGACTTGATATATGACTTGATATATGACAATCTTTCCACAAGATAATTCTACTAAAACCGTCAAATTAGCGTTGATCTTTAAGTTGTATCAAAATAATCCTAATTTAGGGGTCTAATCATTGTGATTGCCTAATTATCATATGCTGAGATATTTACCAATAGTGGGCCTGTTAGTGCTGATGGGTTGCAGGGATAAGATTATCTGTGCTGCCTTCCAGAGCACCTACATATTGGATGATTCCACACGAGATGCTTATTATTCATACGTATGGCAATTGGATGAGACGACCCGATCTCAGTATCTTGCTAGCCTTCAATCCGGTGTTGACACTACAGATTCTTTATCAACCGATTCTCTGGGTTTAAGTACTGCCAGTGCTACTCAAAATCAGGGCATTGATTACTATTCGTATGCAGGAGAAAAAGTGGTCCCCTGGAGAGTAAGGAAGAGAACAAAGTACGGGGTAGTTAAATATGAGCCTTACTGGTTGAAAAATTATCGGATGAGGACAGCTCCTATGGAAAATGTGCACCGACCTCAGCCTCCAAAACCAGTTCAGACAGATTACGTAGCTGAAGTCACCATTGATTCCCTTGGTTTGGACTCTCTTGCTTCTGATTCACTTGCCATTGCATCGTTGGATTCTCTTGGGGAAAACCTCGTGGCCTTAGAAGAACAGGTAATTGAAGAAGAGGAAGAAGAATCCTACCTGTTCAAGTACGATAGAGGCGATATTTTCAATGTTGAGCAAGAATACTACAATAAATACTATGGGGAAAAGCTAATTGACCGTAGGCCAAAACCAGATCCGCAAGCCATCCAGGCGGCAGATTCATTGGCGAATGCAGTGCCGGATTCGCTACAGGACAAAAAGTTCTCATTCAAAGGACTTTTCAAAAAGAAGAAAAACCAATCCGATTCTACGCAAGTCGAAACAGAAACCCCATTAGATGATACCGGAGGTGAATAATCCACCGAAAGTATCAGTAATACTTCCTTTTTATAACTCAGAAAACACTTTAGAAAAATCTATTCAAAGCATTGTCAATCAGTCATTTATAGATCTTGAATTAATTCTTATTGACAATGCCTCTGATGATGATGGTTTAGAGATTTCCAGGAAATGGACAGAAAATGATTCCCGGATTAAGCTTTATAATGAAAAGAAAAAAGGAGTTGTTTTTGCAGCCAATTTAGGTTTAGAAAAAGCAAAAGGAAAGTACATCGCACGAATGGATGCTGATGATGTTTCACTTCCGAATAGAATTGAGCGCCAGGTACAAGTTTTGGAAAAAAACCATGAAATTGGATTGGTTTCTGGCTTGGTGAAATATACTGGTGATGAAGCAAATGAAGGGTTTTCACATTATGTAAACTGGTCCAATGGAATTATTAAATGTGATGACATCTACAAAAATCAGTTTGTAGAATATCCGCTGGTTAACCCATCAATAATGTTTAAACGTGAACTTTATGAAAGATTCGGAGGATATATGGACGGCGATTTCCCGGAAGATTATGAGTTCTTTCTTCGTCTACAGATGAAGGAAACAAAAATGACGAAAGTGGATTCTCCGGTTTTAGAATGGAGCGATCTGCCTACCAGGCTTTCAAGAACGGATGAAAGATATTCCCAGGAAGCATTTTTCAAAATCAAGGCAAAATACTTAGCCCAATGGTTAGAAAAGCATAACCCCAATCATCCTGAGGTAATTGTTTGGGGTGGAGGGAAACTAGCGAAGAAGAGAAGTACCTACCTCAAAGACTATGGAATTCGAATAGGCTCTTTTATTGATGTAAAGAAATCGAAGCATCCTTCTTCCATTTACTACAAAGACATTCATTCATTCAAAAATTCATTCATTCTATCATTCGTTACCAACCGTGGAGCCAGAAAGCATATAAGAAATTTCCTTAACCAGAACGGATTCCAGGAAACAATCAACTACTTAATCTGCGCATAATAAATATCTAAAATTTTTAGTATTTGAAAAAAATTACTAATTTTATAATCAAATACTGTTTATGTCACCATATAACGACCTTATTTTAGACGACCACTACAAACTTCGAATTACCTCAAAGAAGTTGAAATCTGGTAATTATCAGGTGAAGTTTTTTGCATCGGTAAAAAAGCAACGTGAATTATACGGATATCTTTTAGTAGGTGCGGATGAAACACTCAAGAACGTAATTAAGAAGATTAGACAGAGACTTCATTCCATTGATTTGAATGAGGAGACTAAATACTTTGATGTATACAATTTGAGAAATGAAGCAATTCATGAACCCAACTTTATGATTTTTCAATAATGTCAGTAATCCCAAACAACATCAAATTTCTGAGAAAGAAGTTCGGCTACACTCAGGAAACTTTTGCAGAAGCATTGGATATCAACAGGCCTTCCGTAGGAGCCTACGAAGAAGGAAGAGCCGATCCTCGTTTGGTCACTCTCTCTAAAATGGCGGAACTCTTTAAAGTTTCGGTGGATGAGTTGATCAATGACGATCTGACCAATGAAAACCATGTGCCGAAACAAAACATTAAGGTTTTGGCGGTGACTGTAGATGATGCAGATGATGAGCATATTCAACTCGTTCCAACCAAAGCTGCTGCTGGCTATACCAATGGATATGCTGATCCAGAGTATTTAACAGACCTTCCAAAGTTTAACTTACCAGTTCTCCCTAAATCAGGTACATATAGAGCCTTCGAGATCCAGGGAGATTCTATGCTTCCCATTGTGTCTGGTAGCATCGTCATTGGGAAATATACAGAACAACTGAGCGACATCAGAAATGGCAATACATACATTCTGGTCACACAGTCAGAAGGTGTTGTCTATAAGCGAGTGTTCAATTACATCGATGAGAAAGGAAAATTGTATCTCGTCTCAGACAATAGATCATTTGACGCCTACGAACTTGATCCGAAAGAAGTTCTTGAGGTATGGGAAGCAAAAGCCTTCATAAGCTTGGAATTTCCAGACCCTAATGCAGCCAATGAACTGTCAATGGACCAACTGGCAAACATGATTGGTAACCTTCGCAGCGATGTTGAAAAGCTCAAAAGTGGCAGCTGATCAAATTAAGTTTTTAACACGTCAGAATTTCAATCTGATTTAACAATTCCCATAAGTCTGAGCTAAATTATTCGAGCTAATTTTGCCGCAATGCGGCTTACGATTCTTGGTATTGTTTTATTCATACTCTCTTGTGCTCCCAAGCGGGATAGAATAGTCGTGCCTGTAGTGAATAGTGACTTTTATAGCAAAGCGCTAATTCGCATTGATGATGATCTTGAAGACGATGAAGACAACCTGAAGCTTGTTGAGCAGAAACTCTATTATTGCGACCTTCTTGGCTGGCCCGGGACTTGCATTTCTGCATTGGACGAATTAAAAAGGCAAAAGGGGATGACTCCTCTATTACTGGATCAATACATCACTTATTATTCTCAGCACGAGCAATACCAATCATTATTGGATATTATCGATCGATGGAGCCCCCAATTTGACTTAGAGGAAGAATATCGAAGAGAGAAGATTCTTGGTTTGGTAAAATCATCAAGAAGGGATGAAACCTATGAGTATTTAAGAGTCTACATGGCTGACAGAAATGAGGCAGATGATTACAGGTTTGCAGCTAATTCTTATTTGGCATTGAATGACTCAATCATGAGTTCATTTTATATGAATAAGCTATCTGAATTAGTTCCAGATGATCAGTTAGTACTCAATGTCTTTCCATACCTTCTATTTGATCTAAGTTTCGAAGAAAAAGCCTTTGAAATGTTGGAAAGAAAATCGATGGCAGACCCTACAAATTACACCTTCCATTCTGATTTAGCTGACAAGTATGAAAATACGGGTAGGTTCTCCTCAGCCAGAAGAAAGTTGCAGAATTTTCTTGAAATAGATTCGGTAATTTATCGTGTCACTGACTTGTACTTAAAAGAGGATTATTGGGATTCAGCACATCGTGTGATGAATATTTTGATTGATCGGGATTCACTAAATCGGGACGCCTGGTTTAAGAAGGCAACCATGTACGAAGAAAGAGGCTGGCTTAGCTATTCATTGAATTACTATGACCATGTTGTTTATTTGAATCCCAATGATTCAATCGCTTTGGAAAGAGCGGAGTTGGTCCGTCAAAAAATCGCATATTTGCAACGCTTAAAATTCGAGGAAAACCTACTTCCTCCACCAGTACTAAAATCTAAACGACTAATAAATAATGAGTGATCAAATCACCATTAGTTTACCTGATGGCTCAACCAAAGAATTTCCCAAAGGAGCGACTTCTTTGGATGTGGCGATGAGCATCAGTGAAGGACTAGCAAGGAATGTTTTGGCCTCCCGTGTGAATGGAGAAGTCTGGGATGCATTTCGACCTATCAAAGAAGATTCATCCATTCAATTGCTTACCTGGAATGATGAGGATGGTAAGTCAACCATGTGGCATTCTTCCGCTCACCTGATGGCAGAGGCGTTAGAAGCACTGTACCCTGGAATCAAATTGGGGATTGGACCGCCAATCGATAATGGGTTTTATTATGACATAGATTTTGGAGATCAAGTGTTTGATTCGGAAAACCTGGAAGCCATTGAAAACAAGATGTTGGAATTGGCTCGTCAGAAAAATGAATATGTTCGAAAGGATGTTTCCAAAGAAGATGCAGTTAACTATTTCACTGAGAAAGGAGATGAGTACAAACTAGAATTAATAGACGGTCTTGAAGATGGACAGATTACGTTCTATACGCAGGGAAATTTCACTGACCTCTGTAAAGGTCCTCATATTCCAAATACTGGTTTTATAAAAGCTGTTAAAATATTAAATGTAGCTGGAGCTTATTGGCGTGGTGATGAAACCAGAAAGCAATTGACCAGGCTTTATGGTGTCTCCTTTCCTAAGCAAAAAGAACTCAAGGAACATCTTGAGATTCTAGAGCAGGCTAAATTAAGAGATCATAGAAAGCTCGGTAAGGAGCTTGAGCTGTTTACATTTTCCGAGAAAGTAGGGAAGGGACTACCACTTTGGTTACCGAAGGGAGCAGTACTTCGAGAACGCTTAGAGAACTTTATGCGCAAAGCTCAAGTCAAAGCGGGTTACGATCCTGTTGTTTCACCGCACATCGGAGGGAAAGAACTCTATGTGACCTCTGGTCACTACGAGAAATACGGAAAGGATTCATTCCAGCCGATAGAGACACCGGCAGAAGACGAGGAGTTTTTGTTAAAACCCATGAATTGCCCACACCATTGTGAGATTTATAAATCAAGACCAAGATCTTATAAAGACTTACCCATTCGGTATGCGGAGTTTGGGACAGTATATCGATATGAGCAGAGTGGTGAATTGCATGGACTAACACGGGTGAGAGGATTTACTCAGGATGATGCGCATATCTTTTGTGCACAGGACCAGGTAAAAGCTGAGTTTGCGAAAGTGATCGATTTGGTTCTATATGTGTTTAGCGCTTTGGGCTTTGGAGATTTCACCGCTCAGGTCTCATTACGTGATCCTGACAATCCTGATAAATACATA
>JANQST010000122.1 GCA_028279155.1 Cyclobacteriaceae bacterium | reverse complement strand
GCCAACAGAAAATTGAAGGAAGATCTATCACAGGCCCAGAATGAAAATCAGGTTTTGAAAAGTAAAGTTGAAAGTCAGATGACTAACATCAGCAACTTTCAAAATCAGATGAAAATGAGTAAACTTGTTAATAACATGGTAGTCGGAGGTGGGGATTCTGAAGAATTGAAAGTGAAGTTGGACGGCTATATTAAGGAGATAGATAAATGTATTGCCCATTTGGCAGAATAATATGATACCGAATGGCTGAATTATCGATAAAAATCAGAATTGGGAACCGAGAGTATCCCATGAAAGTGAAAGCGGAAGACGAAGAACGAATCAGAAGGGCGGGTAAATTGTTGAATGAAAAAATAAAAAACTACCAAAATCAATTTGGTATAGACGATACACAAGATCTAGTTGCAATGGTGGCTTTTGACTGTCTCGTTGAAAAAATAAAAAGTGAAGAAGCATCAGAATCATCCGATGATTTTGCACTTAGAGAAATAACGAAACTCAATCAACTAATTACCGACTCGCTTTAATCCTTACATAGCTCCATTCTACCTGTTATTTGTCAACCAAATAACGAAAAGATGGATTCAAATACGCTACTTATAATCATCTCGTTAGCATCCCTCCTTGTTGGACTTGTTGTTGGTCGTGTGCTTAAAGGAAAAAGTGTTGGGAAGAAAGTAGAAGAAGCAGAAGAGCAAAGCAAAGTCCTTCTCAAGGAAGCGGAAGCTAAAGCAGAGAATTTAAAAAATGAGAAGATCCTTGAAGGCAAGGAAAATATCCTCAAAATGAAAACCGAGTTTGAGGAAGAAGCCAATCGCAAAAAGAATATCATCATTACCAATGAGCAAAAGCTCAAACAAAAGGAAGCTAACCTCAACAAACAGATCGAGCAAAACAAAAGAACCGAGCAAGATCTTGACAATCTAAAGGAGACATTAGCAAACCAGATGGAAATTGCTCGTCAACGCAAGGATGAATTTGAAAAGCTCAAAAATCAACAAGTTGCCATTTTAGAAAAAGCCGCGAATCTTTCTGCTGAAGAAGCAAAAAGCCAAATTATTGAAACGCTAAAAGACGAAGCAAGAACGGACGCATCTGCTCATATAAAAGAAATTGTCGAAGAAGCTAAGATGACCGCCACTAAGGAAGCTAAAAAAGTGGTGATCGAAGCAATACAGCGAACAGCCACAGAGCACGCCATTGAAAATACAGTTTCAATTTTCAACATTGAAAGTGACGATATCAAAGGAAAGATTATTGGTCGCGAAGGAAGAAATATTCGAACCCTTGAAGCTGCAACTGGAGTAGAAATTATCGTTGATGATACACCAGAAGCCATCATTATATCGGGGTTTGATCCTGTTAGAAGAGAAATAGCCAGGCTTTCACTGCATCGATTGGTTCAAGATGGCAGAATTCACCCGGCTCGGATCGAGGAGATCGTTGCAAAAACGACGAAGAACATCAACGAAGAAATAGTCGAGATCGGCGAACGAACAGTCATTGATCTTGGCATTCACGGAGTACATCCTGAGCTGATCAAGATGATCGGCCGAATGAAGTTTAGGTCTTCGTATGGTCAAAATCTGCTTCAGCATTCTCGTGAAGTTGCCAATCTAAGTGCGACACTATCATCAGAGCTGGGTCTTAATCCTAAGCAAGCAAAGCGAGCGGGCTTATTACATGACATAGGGAAAGTTTGGCCAGATGAGCCCGAAAAACCGCATGCAATCCTGGGAATGGAGTTAGCTCAGAAATACAAAGAACACCCGGATGTTTGCAATGCGATTGGGGCACACCACGATGAAATAGAAATGACTGCCATGATCTCTCCAATCGTTCAGGCCTGCGATGCTATTTCCGGCAGTCGCCCTGGAGCTCGACGCGAGATCATGGAGCAATACTTGAAAAGGCTCAAAGACCTTGAAAGCGTAGCACACAGCTTTGATGGAGTAAATAAATGTTATGCCATTCAAGCAGGTAGAGAGTTACGTGTCCTCGTAGATGCGGAAAACGTTGATGATAAACAAGCAAGTGATCTATCATTCCATATTTCACAAAAAATCGAAAAAGATATGCAGTATCCCGGTCAGATTAAGGTGACGGTAATAAGGGAAACACGGGCAGTAGCTTTTGCTAAATAGAAACTCCATTTAATATGATTAAAAATCTCCTCTGCCTTCTATCGATCTCTACGATTGTTCTTCTTTCGTCTTGTGGAAGCGATGATACCGAAGATATCATCAACGAAATTTTATTTGATGGAGAAACGCTAGTTGGAGAAAATGGGATTGTCGTTGATCTTGGAGATTCGGAAGATCATTACGAAGTGACTTTCGCTATTTCAGATGGCGATATAAACTACATTTCAAGCTCTGGCAGTTTTCAGTTTTCAACTAGTGCTGATTTTTATCTGCTTTTTGGGGCTGCTTCACTAGGAACTGATCAATTCAATACCGGGACGTTTCAGTTTAGGACAGTGGTAGACGCAGTGCCAGATGATAATTTTTTCTTTAGTGGATCTTTCAAGGAAGGAGGTTCTCCAGCCATAAATGTAACAGAAGGAACAATTACTATCTCAGGATCCAGCCCGAACTATACGCTTCAATTCGATTTAACCTTGACAGGTGACAAAAAACTCACTGGTGCTTTCGTGGGGACATTTGAGTTGGAATAAGCTGAATAGTTTTCATCCTATTTCAATAATCCGTTCAAAGACTATACTTTTGAGCGATTTTTAAAAATGAAGATCAAGCAAACGATAAAGAACAAGAAACAAACCTGGCCTTAACTGCCTCAGGAAAGAATACGTATATTTCAAGCCGAGGCGATTGCCGCGGCTTTTTTATTTATAGACACAATTAAAAAATGGACAACGCTACAATTACAGCCGCTGTAAAAGAATTTGATTCACCCTTATATGTTTATGATTCTTCAAAGATCAGAGATAACTACAAACAGTTCACCGAAGCTTTCAAGGTTGAAAAGCTAAAAGTCCATTATGCGTGCAAAGCCTTGAACAATCTTACGATACTTAGGCTATTTAAATCAATGGGATCCGGATTGGATTGTGTTTCAATCAATGAAGTTCAAATAGGATTGAAAGCTGGTTTTTCAGCTGAAGACATTCTCTTCACCCCAAATAATGTTTCAATAGAAGAGTACGAAGAAGCGATTAAGCTGGGAGTTGCGATCAATGTTGATAACCTCACAACATTGGAACATTTTGGAATGAATCATCCAAACGTTCCTATCTACATTCGAATTAACCCGCATCTAATGGCGGGTGGCAATCAAAAAATTTCTGTTGGACATATTGATTCAAAATTTGGAATCTCCATCCACCAGGTCCCACACATAGAGCGGATCGCAAAGAAATTCGATATTAATATTAAAGGTGTTCACGTACACACAGGCTCCGATATCCTGGACCCGGAAATTTTTGTCAAAGCTGCCGAATTGGTTTTCAGCGTCGTTGAAAAATTTGAATCCGTGACACACATTGATTTTGGTAGTGGATTTAAAGTAGCCTACAAAGACGGTGACCTCCACACAGACATGGAAGCTTTAGGAAGCAAGTTCAGTCAATCATTTAATGAGTTTTGCCAACGGCAGGGGAAAACGTACACATTAGAGTTTGAACCAGGAAAATTTATGGTCAGCAATGCAGGGTTTTTTGTGGCGAAAACAAATGTTGTAAAGCAAACAACATCGTGTACGTTTATTGGTCTGGATACTGGATTTAATCATCTTATTCGGCCAATGTTCTACAATGCACACCATGAAATTGAGAACATCACCAATCCAACCGGTGATAAAAAAGTCTATAATGTGGTCGGTTACATTTGCGAAACAGACACGTTCGCAATGGATAGAATCATTCCTGAAGTGCGAAAAGGTGATCTATTAATGTTTAGAAATGCCGGTGCCTATTGTGCAACTATGGCCTCCAATTACAATTCCAGGCCAAGACCTGCTGAAGTGTTGATACATGACGGGAAAGTTCATTTGATCAAAAGACGAGAAACGCTTGAAGATATTCTTGCTACACAGGTAGAAGCTGAGATTGAAATTTAATTTCAGAGAGCGAGATGTCACCTTGAGGCTCTCGAAAGGTGACAGATCCTTCGCGGCTCAGGATGTTCTAAAGCTGTGTTGTCATGCTGACGAAGGAAGCATCTATGTAGCTCAATACCAAAAATATCACTGATTCTCAAATTCATGCTTCAGCAGCCACTGTTTACGATGAATACCTCCCCCATAACCAACAGCGCTTCCATCAGAACCAATAATTCGATGACAAGGGATAACGATTGAAATGCGGTTTTCACCATTAGCTCTTGCCACGGCCCTAACTGCCTTAGTGTTTCCTAC
>JANQST010000108.1 GCA_028279155.1 Cyclobacteriaceae bacterium | reverse complement strand
CAGCACAAGAAAATCAAGCATAGTATAAGGACTACTCCTTCACGGAATGTAAAGCCGAAGGTTTCCAGAAGGGCAAAGAGCTTTAAAAAGTTTGCCGGTTTGATGAACCACAGTCAACACAAAGGAATTGCATTCAGGCCTGGGCTACCTCCATTGGATGTTTTCCCCGTCAGGCAGTGGCAGATTCTCACAAATAACTACTGGAAAGAAGTTACCTTCTCTGAAATGTCTTATGGCTCTCCTTTGGGCTTGGAAGCCTTAAGGAAAAACATTGCAGATTATTTAAAGATCTACCGGAACATCAATTGTGATTATGAACAGGTAGTTATTGTGACGGGGTCCTTGCATTCATTATCAATTATCGGTGATTTGCTTTTGGATGAGGGTGATGAAGTTATAGTTGAGAACCCTACTTATGCGAATGCAATGGCGATTTTCAAAAGCTTAAAGTCAAAGATCGTTGCAGCTCAACTGGATGAAGAGGGCCTCTCATTAGAAAGCATTAAAAAGGTTCGATTGAAAAACCCTAAGCTAATCTTTGTAACACCATCCAACCAATATCCGAGTGGAGTGAAAATGAGTCTAAATAGAAGATTGGAACTTTTGGATTGGGCGAGTAAAAGAAACTGTTTGGTTATAGAAGATGATTATGATCATGAGTTTAGTAATTGGGAAAACCCTATAACTTCAATCTTCGGTTTGGACAATAGCAACAGCGTGATCTATCAAGGAACATTCAATAAATTGTTGCACCCATCTATCCGGCTTGGCTATTTAATTGTTCCTCCTTATTTAATTCCAGAGATAAAAGCCATCTGCGAACAATCTATCCGGTTTGTTTCTCCAATTACACAAAAAATAATGTCTGCCTTTATTGAAAAGGATCACTTAAGCAATCACCTAAGAAAAGTTGTGCAAGTTTCTAATGAGAGGAGGAATGCTTTCATGGATTCCTTTAAAAAGCACTTTGAAGATACCATCAATTTACACCCGGTAAATGATGGGCTTCATGTGATTGCAAAACTCCCTGAAGCGGTGAAAGATGTTGAGGTGTCACATTATCTTGAAGAAAACGGAATAATCGCATTTCCCTATAGCAAGTATTTCCCAAAGGGCCCTAAAGAAAATGGTTTGCTAATGGGATACTCGTCAGTACCACCACGCATAATAGAAGAAAGAATGGGGAAAATGCACAAGGCGCTAAGGGGGTACCTAAAGCGGTGATTATTCCCGACCACCAACTAGCTTTCTCAACCAATCATAATAGAGCGCAATAAATAAGAACAGTGTCATTGACCAAATGACCAATACATTAAAAACTTTGGTGTCAATATATGATCCTGCAAAATGTTTTTCAGGGTAGTAGAAATTGGTTCGGAAGTCTAGTGCATGACCGGGGTCGGTGTTCTTTGCATAAATCGGATAGATTTTCTGCACGAGTTCTCCGTTGGATTCCACAATACGTTTTTTGGTGCCAATGTTTCGAAGCATGTAGTTGATCCTGTCATTTTCGTACCTGCTCTTCATATTGTAAAAAGCATTTTCTTTTTCTTCGGTTGAAGTCAGGTCTTCAACTTTTAAATCCAATTCTGTTTTCGCCTCCTTACGTCGGTTGTTATAGACACGTTGCAGTGCGCTTAAAAATTCTTTTGCTTCTTCGAAGATTTCTTTTGTTAATTGATCTTTAGTCAGTTTCTCTACGTTCTGAAATTTGTCAGCCCCAAAAATGCCGAGCTCTTTTTTGATTTCCTTCCGAATCAATTGCAGTTTCTGATCAACCAAGGTGTTGTCCGGGTTGGTGTGACACCAAGCGAGGTTGTCCTGAAGAAATTTGATGTAGTATATGGATTTATAAGTGTTTTGGGCTACCGTCCGATCAAGATCATAAAATTGTGCATTGTGCGGGTTGTCTCGGAATTGTGTAACGGCAATTGCTTCGTAGGCCCATCGAGAAGCCATCAACTCTCCGATCAAAGGAACCTTCTTTTCATTTGAGAACGCACTATTCAATTTATTGAAATCGACGACTACACCACTGAGGATTAGTTGTGGAATAATAAGAAGTGGAATTAAGATGTAAATGGTGATTACAGAATTAAATCCGGAAGAAATGTTCAAGCCAAGTATGTTGGCGAAACAGGAAACAGAAAAAAGAATAAGCCAATAGGATGTGGTCATTCCTTGGATTTCCAGAATGGCTGCACCAACCACAATAAATAAAATGGTTTGTATTGCAGAAAGGCCAAACAACAGCAGGGTTTTGGAGGAGAGATAGCTGAAACGACTTAGGTTTAGAAAAGTCTCACGCTTTAATATTTTCCGATCTTTTATTATTTCTTCAGCACTTACAGTGAGCCCCATGAAAAGAGCTACAATAATGCTCATGAAAAAGAAGACTGGAATGTTCTCGTTGGCATAGAAGGTATAACTTGAACCGGCTGCTGAATACTTTGTGATAATTGCAAGCAAAAATGCCAGGACAGGAGCTTCAAGCAAATTGATGATCACATACTGTCGGTTACTGATTTTTGAAAGAAGATCTCGCTTTAAGAAGATCTGCGCCTGTCTTAATTTGTTTGGAATGGATAGATTTTGTTCTGGCTTTTCGTTCGCTTCTTTTTCTGATGGAATTTTGGTTCCGGATTGGAAATGTTCATGCCACTGCTCGGCACTGTACTTTCTTTTGTTGGTAACCTTTCCATATTCATCTACCACCTTTGTCTCGATGATGTTAAAGATTTGCTCCGGATTTACATTACCACATTCAATACAAGCACCTTGTTCCTTGTCGATCATGTCGACAATTTTCTTGAAATAAGTGATTGATTCTACAGGGTTGCCGTAATAGATCTGATGTCCACCTGTATCAAGAATTAAGAGCTTGTCAAACATTTTGAAAATGTCTGAAGAAGGTTGGTGAATAACAACAAACACCATTTTTCCTCGCAGGGAGAGTTCCTTCAAAAGATCCATGATATTTTCTGAGTCCCTTGAGGAAAGGCCACTGGTTGGTTCATCGACAAAAAGTACCGAAGGCTCTCTCAGAAGTTCAAGCCCTATGTTCAAGCGTTTTCTTTGACCACCACTAATTGTTTTTTGCAGTGGGTTTCCAACCTTTAAGTCTTTCGCCTCTGTTAGGCCCAATGAATCTATCGTCCTACAGACGAGTTCTTCTAACTCGACTTTACGGGCATTTGAAAAACACAATTTGGAAGCGTAGTAAAGATTTTGGAATACGGTTAGATCTTCAATGAGCAGGTCGTCTTGTGGAACAAAGCCAATGACTCCTTCTACTTGCTTTGGGTCTTTATATATATCTACCCCATTGATTCGAACAGATCCTTCTGTTGGTTTGGATGTTCCATTTAAAACATTGAACAACGTTGATTTACCAGCTCCACTTCCACCCATTATCCCAAACAGCTTACCGGTTGATTCGGAAATGTTAATGTTTACCAATCCCTTTTTTCCATTCCTGAAATTGTAGCTTATGTTTTCCGCAACAAATGAAATTTTTGTCTCAGCAACCTCCTCACGATATGAGGTTAGAATATCGGCGAAGTATAAGCGATCTGTTCGCTTACCCTTTAGCGAACTTCCATTAGGAAGAATCTTAATTTTTCCCGGAGAGATTAGCAGTCCATCCAATGTTAGAAGCTCACCGCCTGCATATTTAAAAAAGTAAATTTCAATGCCAGGTACTCGGAAGAAAGCTATATGACCTCTAAGACCATCTAGCTGAATATGTTTCAAGCTGGATTTTTCAAGGGGTTCTGCACTTATTATTAAGCTATTTTCACTTGAAAAATCTTCCGGCGCTTGAGCGGTCACGAAAGTTTTGATTCCATCAACAACAGACTTATCGAAGAAGAAGCACTCGCCTAAAAAGTATAATAGCTCTTCTTCTCGATCGGTAATCTTTTGATCAGCCATGATAAGCTCCATGATACGAAGCATAATGACAAGCTTTTGAGGGCGAGTAAGTGCTTGATTTATATCATTTGCAAGCTTTTGAATCTCGTCTTTGTCATCTGTACCTGTACTTACCTCCTCTATATATTGATCAAGTACTCGTAGGTATTTGGTATATTCTTCACGCGTTACATTTTCCTGAAGGAAGTCTCTAACACTGGCTTTTTCGGATTCATCAACAACACCTTCTTCCTTTGCGACAATGACAAGGAGCTGAATGATTGCTTTTAATAGCTTTTCGCTCATTTATAGAGAGGTTGGTTAGGATTGGAAAACGAATATAAGCATTAAGCGCATAGCTTAAAATCCTATCAAGTTTGTGGTAACAAAAAAGTCGCCTACAATCTAGCGGGCGACTTCATTTTTGAAATTCTAAGTTTCTTTTACTGAATGATCGAACTTCTAATTCGTCCAATCTCAGCGGCCATGTTATCGAGTACACTGGTAGATAGGCTGAACCCTCCGGTATTCTCTGAAATATTTTTTTCAACTTCAGCTAACTCTCCATCATAAATGGCTTTGACTTTTTCCAAATCAGCTGTAGCGGCTTTCACACCATCCGTTTGAGGAACATCACTCATTACTTTCATAAGGTCATTCAATGATTGCTTTTGCTTAAGAACAACCTGCACGAGTGGCTCAAGAATAAGATTAGTATCATCTTCGGAAAGACCTTCCACAGAATAGTTTGAAACAATCATTGTCGAAATGTACATGCCCTCGATCCAGCTACCCGCCAGTAAAAGAGCGGCACTGTTCAGCTGATCCAATTCGGAAAGACGATCACCTGATTTTTGCATTACCTCATTGATAATAGTGGTAAGAGAGTCTTTGTTTTCCATGTTACTCTCAAACCTTGCCACCATTCCATAGTCAATTGCATCAGCAATTCCTACTGGGGCTGCTAGCTTTTGACTTTCTCCCATGTAGTTTAGTGCCTCTTCTGATTTTTCATAAGAAGATAGATAGCCAATGTCAGCAGCATAAACGCCAAGATTCAAAGCTGCTTTATCAACATCGCTTTGGTATGACTCAATGTTTTCAGTAGAGTTAACAAGCGAAGCATCAAAATCTGCCCCGGCTGATATAAGTAGGTATGGAACTTCAGAAGGTGGAGGAAGATCCTCGATTACCTTTTTAACGTCGATTGCAACTTGTGCTTTCGCAGATTCAAACTCAGCACCTGCATCTGAGTCTGCTTTTTCGCCACCACCCCCACAGGAGGTAAGAAAGAGTACAACCAATGCTAAAGCGCTGGTTTTGATAAGGTTAAGTTTCATAGTTAGATTAAATATTTGACAATTCGTTTCGTTTCGGACAACCAAGATAACTATTGATTGAATATTTCTATGATATTCTTCTTGATCTTCACACTAATTTCATCCAGAGGAAGGTCATTCACATCCTTTCCAAAAGGATCTTCAATCTCCTCGGAGATTAATTCTACACTCATCAAAAAGTAAAATGCCATTACAACAAGCAGTATGGACCAATACCCAAATTCTCCAATAAAAGTCATTGGAAGGGTAATCGAATAAATGAAAAGAAACTTCTTGATGAACATGCTATACGAATATGGTATTGGGGTTGACTTGATTCGCTCACATGCACCTATAATATCTGTGAATCCTTTGATTTCCTTATCGAGAATGAAAAGTTGCTCATTCGTGAAAACTCCATTCTTATGAAGTGAGAACACTCGTTCCATTAGAATCTTGTTGATAATATTTGGTCGGTGCTTGCTGTTGATGATTCGGTCTTTTATCGTTTCGTCTACAAAGTCCATTTCTCCAACCATAATGCTGTCCCTTAGGTGTTCCTTCATTGAAAACACAAGGTTTGGAATCATCTTTCTGAAGAAAGCCCGATCCTCATTCATTTCTTTTGGAATAAATGTGGCGAATTTGATGGCCAATTGACGTGAATCGTTCACCAGTTTACCCCATAATTTTCGTCCTTCCCACCACCGGTCATAGGCAGTGTTTGTCCGAAGTACCAAGAAGAGGCCAAGAATCACCCCAAGTATGGAGTGGAATGCTTTCGTGTCTGTGATGACAATATCGAGTACGTCAATGAATAAAAAGCATAGAAACGCTGTTAATACTCCGGCGAATAGAATAAGTGGAAACAACAATCGAATGACGTACCTACTGTAAACGTCAAAGATCAATG